>NZ_JBQEOE010000069.1:0-15110 GCF_052045105.1 Lysobacter sp. 22409
CGTTAGCGGGCGGAAGCTCTGCACTTGCTTCAAGGGAACGCCATAGGCCGGCAGGACGTGGTCGCGGCCCGCGCCGCTCCTACCCTGCGACAGGACGCCGCTTGGATGGACGGTGTCGGCGTTGTTGTTTCGGCGGGTCTCGGGGTCGCGACGGACGTCGCTCCTACGGAGGCGGCGGCGGCGATTAAGGTCCGGAATCGAAACAGGCGCTGGAGTTAATGGCCTGGGATTAAGTGCAGGGTATGAAGTCGCTAAAACGCGCACAAAGAAAAACGCCGCAACCTGATGGTTGCGGCGTTTTAGGGTAAAGCCCCTGGCGATGACCTACTCTTGCATGGCTTAGGCCACACTACCATCGGCGCATGTGCGTTTCACTTCCGAGTTCGGGATGGGATCGGGTGGTTCCACACAGCTATTATCACCAGGGAGAGGGTGGAGGGTCGCAGGCTTCGGTGTATTGAAGTAGCGCACACGCTCTCGTTGGGTTGCTTCAGACGGGATGGACTCCGTCATCGGCGAATAAGTTGGAATGTAGCGAACAGTATTTGGAAGAAACGTCTTGAACGTGTCAATGAAGCCAAGGCAACTTGAGGTTATATGGTCAAGCCACACGGATCATTAGTACAGGTTAGCTCAATGCGTTGCCGCACTTACACACCCTGCCTATCAACCACCTAGTCTTGATGGTTCCTTTAGGGGACTTAAAGTCCCGGGAGATCTCATCTTGAGGCGCGCTTCCCGCTTAGATGCTTTCAGCGGTTATCGCTTCCGAACATAGCTACCCGGCAGTGCCACTGGCGTGACAACCGGAACACCAGAGGTTCGTCCACTCCGGTCCTCTCGTACTAGGAGCAGCCCCTCTCAAATCTCCAACGCCCACGACAGATAGGGACCGAACTGTCTCACGACGTTCTGAACCCAGCTCGCGTACCACTTTAAATGGCGAACAGCCATACCCTTGGGACCGACTACAGCCCCAGGATGTGATGAGCCGACATCGAGGTGCCAAACACCGCCGTCGATATGAACTCTTGGGCGGTATCAGCCTGTTATCCCCGGAGTACCTTTTATCCGTTGAGCGATGGCCCTTCCATACAGAACCACCGGATCACTAAGACCTACTTTCGTACCTGCTTGATCCGTCGATCTTGCAGTCAAGCACGCTTATGCCTTTGCACACAGTGCGCGATGTCCGACCGCGCTGAGCGTACCTTCGTGCTCCTCCGTTACACTTTGGGAGGAGACCGCCCCAGTCAAACTACCCACCATACACGGTCCCCGACCCGGATTACGGGCCTAGGTTAGAACGTCAAGCACGACAGGGTGGTATTTCAAGGATGGCTCCACCACAGCTAGCGCCATGGTTTCATAGCCTCCCACCTATCCTACACAGACGAACTCAACGTTCAGTGTAAAGCTATAGTAAAGGTTCACGGGGTCTTTCCGTCTTGCCGCGGGAACGCTGCATCTTCACAGCGATTTCAATTTCACTGAGTCTCGGGTGGAGACAGCGCCGCTGTCGTTACGCCATTCGTGCAGGTCGGAACTTACCCGACAAGGAATTTCGCTACCTTAGGACCGTTATAGTTACGGCCGCCGTTTACTGGGGCTTCGATCAAGAGCTTCGCCTTGCGGCTGACCCCATCAATTAACCTTCCAGCACCGGGCAGGCGTCACACCCTATACGTCCACTTTCGTGTTTGCAGAGTGCTGTGTTTTTGATAAACAGTCGCAGCGGCCTGGTCACTGCGGCCCCTCCCAGCTATTCACCAGAAAGGGCGCACCTTCTCCCGAAGTTACGGTGCTATTTTGCCTAGTTCCTTCACCCGAGTTCTCTCAAGCGCCTTAGAATTCTCATCCTGCCCACCTGTGTCGGTTTACGGTACGGTCTGCGTAAGCTGAAGCTTAGGAGCTTTTCCTGGAAGCGTGATATCAGCAGCCTAGTCCAAAAGGACCGGTCCTTAGTCTCAACGTTGCCCCCCCGGATTTGCCTAAGGGGACCGCCTCAACTCTCTCACCAGGACAACCAACGCCTGGCCTGCTTAACCTTCTCCGTCCCTCCATCGCACTTACGCGAGGTGCAGGAATATTAACCTGCTTCCCATCGACTACGCATTTCTGCCTCGCCTTAGGGGCCGACTCACCCTGCGTCGATTAACGTTGCGCAAGGAAACCTTGGGCTTTCGGCGTGCGGGCTTTTCACCCGCATTATCGTTACTCATGTCAGCATTCGCACTTCCGATACCTCCAGCGGACTTCTCAATCCACCTTCAACGGCTTACGGAACGCTCCTCTACCGCGCATCACAAAGTGATGCACCCCAAGCTTCGGTTTATCGCTTAGCCCCGTTAAATCTTCCGCGCAGACCGACTCGACCAGTGAGCTATTACGCTTTCTTTAAAGGGTGGCTGCTTCTAAGCCAACCTCCTGGCTGTCTGTGCCTTTCCACATCGTTCACCACTTAGCGATAAATTTGGGACCTTAGCTGTGGGTCTGGGTTGTTTCCCTTTTCACGACGGACGTTAGCACCCGCCGTGTGTCTCCCGGATAGTACGTACTGGTATTCGGAGTTTGCCATGGTTTGGTAAGTCGCAATGACCCCCTAGCCATAACAGTGCTCTACCCCCAGTAGTATTCGTCCGAGGCGCTACCTAAATAGCTTTCGAGGAGAACCAGCTATCTCCGGGTTCGATTAGCTTTTCACTCCTAATCACACCTCATCCCCTACCTTTGCAACGGGAGTGGGTTCGGGCCTCCAGTTGATGTTACTCAACCTTCACCCTGGGCATGACTAGATCACCCGGTTTCGGGTCTACTGCCCGCGACTATGCGCCCTTATCAGACTCGGTTTCCCTTCGCCTCCCCTATACGGTTAAGCTTGCCACGAACAGTAAGTCGCTGACCCATTATACAAAAGGTACGCAGTCACTCCTTGCGGAGCTCCTACTGCTTGTACGCACACGGTTTCAGGGTCTATTTCACTCCCTTCACCAGGGTTCTTTTCGCCTTTCCCTCACGGTACTGGTTCACTATCGGTCGGTCAGGAGTATTTAGCCTTGGAGGATGGTCCCCCCATGTTCAGACAGGGTTTCTCGTGCCCCGCCCTACTCGATTTCATCGCATCAGCCCCTTCGCATACAGGGCTGTCACCTTCTATGGCCGAGCTTTCCAACTCGTTTTGCTGAAGCTGATGCAACTTAAGGGCTAGTCCCCGTTCGCTCGTCACTACTTAGGGAATCTCGGTTGATTTCTTTTCCTCCGGGTACTTAGATATTTCAGTTCTCCGGGTTCGCTTCCAGCAGCTATGTATTCACTGCAGGATACCTATTGCTAGGTGGGTTTCCCCATTCGGACATCGCGGGATCAATGCTTATTGCCAGCTCCCCCGCGCTTTTCGCAGGCTGTCACGTCCTTCATCGCCTCTGACCGCCAAGGCATCCACCGTGTGCGCTTATTCGCTTGACCATATAACCCCAAGTTGCCTCAGGATTATTGATTTACGAACAAATCAACAACTTCAAATGTTAGGGCCTCTTGGGCCCCGCCTTAGCCTCACGACACGTTTGGACATTCCGTCTCAAAACGCTCGCTACATTCCAGTTTTTCAAAGAACACTTCAAAGGCTTCAGCGCCTTCGAAGTTTCAAATCTTTATGTGTGCGCAGTTCAGAGTTTTGTCTCGCTCCAGCTTTCGCCAGGGTGGTGGGTCTGGGAGGACTCGAACCACCGGCCTCACCCTTATCAGGGGTGCGCTCTAACCACCTGAGCTACAGACCCAATTCGTCCCTAAGGACTACTTACTGGCTAGGTGGTGGAGCTTGTCGGGATCGAACCGACGACCCCCTGCTTGCAAAGCAGGTGCTCTCCCAGCTGAGCTAAAGCCCCATCGAAACGGGACGACTCCTCGATCACCCCAAGGCGATCGGGAACTCTGAAATGCAGGTCACTTGTGCGGACGTCTGGACAGGCAATTAACTGTCTTTTTGTCTCTAAAGGAGGTGATCCAGCCGCACCTTCCGATACGGCTACCTTGTTACGACTTCACCCCAGTCATCGGCCACACCGTGGCAAGCGCCCTCCCGAAGGTTAAGCTACCTGCTTCTGGTGCAACAAACTCCCATGGTGTGACGGGCGGTGTGTACAAGGCCCGGGAACGTATTCACCGCAGCAATGCTGATCTGCGATTACTAGCGATTCCGACTTCACGGAGTCGAGTTGCAGACTCCGATCCGGACTGAGATAGGGTTTCTGGGATTGGCTTGCCCTCGCGGGTTTGCAGCCCTCTGTCCCTACCATTGTAGTACGTGTGTAGCCCTGGTCGTAAGGGCCATGATGACTTGACGTCATCCCCACCTTCCTCCGGTTTGTCACCGGCGGTCTCCTTAGAGTTCCCACCATTACGTGCTGGCAACTAAGGACAAGGGTTGCGCTCGTTGCGGGACTTAACCCAACATCTCACGACACGAGCTGACGACAGCCATGCAGCACCTGTCTCACGGTTCCCGAAGGCACCAATCCATCTCTGGAAAGTTCCGTGGATGTCAAGACCAGGTAAGGTTCTTCGCGTTGCATCGAATTAAACCACATACTCCACCGCTTGTGCGGGCCCCCGTCAATTCCTTTGAGTTTCAGTCTTGCGACCGTACTTCCCAGGCGGCGAACTTAACGCGTTAGCTTCGATACTGAGAGCCAAGTTGCTCCCAACATCCAGTTCGCATCGTTTAGGGCGTGGACTACCAGGGTATCTAATCCTGTTTGCTCCCCACGCTTTCGTGCCTCAGTGTCAGTGCTGGTCCAGGTAGTCGCCTTCGCCACAGATGTTCCTCCCGATATCTACGCATTTCACTGCTACACCGGGAATTCCACTACCCTCTACCGCACTCTAGTAAGCCAGTTTCCAATGCCATTCCCAGGTTGAGCCCAGGGCTTTCACATCAGACTTAACAAACCACCTACGCACGCTTTACGCCCAGTAATTCCGAGTAACGCTTGCACCCTTCGTATTACCGCGGCTGCTGGCACGAAGTTAGCCGGTGCTTATTCTTCCGGTACCGTCATGACCTCGGGGTATTAACCCGAAGCTTTTCTTTCCGGACAAAAGTGCTTTACAACCCGAAGGCCTTCTTCACACACGCGGCATGGCTGGATCAGGCTTGCGCCCATTGTCCAATATTCCCCACTGCTGCCTCCCGTAGGAGTCTGGACCGTGTCTCAGTTCCAGTGTGGCTGATCATCCTCTCAGACCAGCTACGGATCGTCGCCTTGGTGGGCCTTTACCCCGCCAACTAGCTAATCCGACGTCGGCTCATCTATCTGCGCGAAGCCCGAAGGTCCTCCGCTTTCACCCGTAGGTCGTATGCGGTATTAGCGTAAGTTTCCCTACGTTATCCCCCACAAATAGGCAGATTCCGACGTATTCCTCACCCGTCCGCCACTCGCCACCCAAGGAGCAAGCTCCTCTGTGCTGCCGTTCGACTTGCATGTGTTAGGCCTGCCGCCAGCGTTCACTCTGAGCCAGGATCAAACTCTTCACTTAAATGTTTCGATTCCAGCCTTGCGGCTTTCATCAATGCTTTGAGTGCAGACTTCGCCCCAGGCCCTCATTACTCAATTACTCGCATTTGCATGCTTTCTTCAATCATTTGGACTCTGTTACGAACGTCTGCAAGATGGACAATCATCCACCCGCCAGACGCCCGCACAAGTCACCTGCGCACACTGTCAAAGATCGTCGAAACCGGCCTCAGCGCCTTGTTTCGTGCTCGTCACCGAAGTGCCCGAGCGAGCCGCACACTATACAGCAGTTTTCGTGAACGTCAACACCTGTCCGCGAAACTTTTTTGCTGCTTCCCGACTCGTCGTCCGCTTCGTTTTCCGAAGCTTCCGTCTCACCGGGCCGCGCATCTTACAGCATGTTTTCGACTCGTCAACACTTATCGAAACCGCCATTTTCTGCGCACCGCCAACCTCACAAACCGGTCAGCGGGCCGCGCATCTTACAGCAATGTTTCAGACCGTCAACACCTGTCGAAACCGCCCTTTCTGCGCGTCCCCGCCAATCGATACATCCGGTCAGCGGGGCCGCGCATTATGCATACATGAATACGCATTGGGAAGAGGATCACGAAAAGAATTTCACAGCGCTCGCATTGACGCGCGCCGGCCGCTTCGATGATGTTCGAGGCATTCTCTAACCGCAGGGATGAGCGCTATGTCGACGCTACGTGCAGCGATCGTTTGCCTGGGCCTGCTCCTCTCAGGCTGCGCATCCAATGACGGCGAATCCTGGGTCGAACTCGCTGGTCGCCGCTATACGGTGGAAGTCGCCGCCGACGATGAATCCAGGGCGCGCGGGCTGATGTTCCGCGACGAGATGGCCGCCGACCGGGGCATGGTGTTCGTCCACGACGGCGAACAGGCGCTGGCCTACTGGATGAAGAACACCCGGATCCCTCTCGACATCCTCTACTTCGATGCCCGCGGGCGGCTGGTGTCGCAACGCCGCGACGTGCCGCCGTGCTCGGCCGGCGATGCCTGCCCGCCGTATCCGAGCGATGCGCCGGCGAAGTATGTGCTCGAGCTCAATGCCGGCCAGGCGGCTCAATTGAACCTGCGCGACGGTGCCGCGCTGCAGTTCGGGCCGGGGATCCAATAAAGACGGGCGGTGGGATCACGCCGGCCTGGGCAGGCCCCGCGATGCGGGATACCTATGTCGGGCGCCTTCACGCAGGGAAAGACACCCAAGAAGCGAGCCAAACCGGCCGGAGCCGGCCATCCGCCGGGACGAAACGCCCGCGCAGCGGCGCTTCAGACTTCCATCATCTCGAAATCGTCCTTGGTCACCCCGCAATCCGGGCAGGTCCAGGTGTCCGGCACGTCCGCCCAGCGCGTTCCCGGGGCCAGGCCCTCTTCCGGCAGCCCCTGGGCTTCGTCGTAAATGAAGCCGCACACGACGCACATCCAGGTGCGGTAGGCGGTGGTCGCGGCGATCTCGGACATGGGCGGATAATGCGGGGATTGCGGGACGCGCATTGTCACACCCCGCCCTCCCCGACGGAAGCCGACGCATGAATTCTCCTTGGCCGCGCCGCGGCCTGTACGCGATCACGCCCGACGAAGCCGACACCGGTCGTTTGTCGGCCCGGGTCGACGCCGTGTTGGCCGCCGGGGCCCAGTGGCTGCAATACCGGAACAAGTCCGCCGACGACGCCCTGCGCCGGCAGCAGGCCTTGGCCCTGCTGGCGATATGCCGGCGCCATCGCGTGCCGCTGATCGTCAACGACGACTGGCGTTTGGCCGCCGAAATCGGCGCCGACGGCGCGCACCTGGGCGAAGACGACGGCCAACTCAGCGCGGCCCGCGCCGCGCTCGGCCCCGATGCGATCCTCGGCGCCTCTTGTTACGACGATATCGAACTCGCCCGCAGCGCCGCCGCCCAGGGCGCCGGCTACGTCGCTTTCGGCGCCTTCTTCCCCTCGCCGACCAAACCGCATGCGCGGCGGGCCTCGCCGCAGTTGCTGACGCAGGCGGCGGCGCTGAACCTGCCGCGGGTGGCCATCGGCGGCATCACCCCGGACAATGCGCGCTCGCTCGTCGATGCCGGCGCCGATTTGCTGGCGGTCATCAGCGGCGTGTTCGATGCGCCCGACCCGGCCGCTGCGGTGCGCGCCTACCTTTCCTGTTTCGAAGAAGCCCCCCATGAATAACACCCGCTCCCACGAGCTGTTCACCCGCGCCTCCGAACTGCTGCCCGGCGGCGTCAATTCGCCGGTGCGCGCCTTCAAGTCGGTCGGCGGCGAACCGTTCTTCGCCGAACGCGCCCAAGGCGCTCATCTGTACGACGTCGACGGCAACCGCTATATCGACTACGTCGGCTCCTGGGGCCCGATGATCGCCGGTCATGCGCATCCGCAGGTGTTGGCCGCGGTCGCCGAGACCATGCGTCACGGTCTCAGTTTCGGCGTGCCTAACGCGCTCGAGGTGACGATGGCCGAGGCGATCACCCGCATCGTGCCGAGCTGCGAGATGGTGCGCATGGTCAATTCGGGCACCGAAGCGACGTTGTCGGCAATCCGGGTGGCGCGCGGCGCGACCGGGCGCAGCCGCATCGTCAAGTTCGAGGGTTGCTATCACGGCCACGGCGACAGCTTCCTGGTCAAGGCCGGCAGCGGCGCACTGACCCTGGGCCTGCCGAACTCGCCGGGCGTGCCGTCGGCACTGGCCGACCTGACCCTGACCCTGCCCTATAACGACTTCGACGCCGCGACCGCCCTGTTCGACGAAGTCGGCGACGAGATCGCCGGCTTGATCATCGAGCCGATCGTCGGCAACGCCAACTGCATCCTGCCGCGCGAGGGCTATCTGCAGCATCTGCGCGAGCTGTGCACGAAGCACGGCGCGCTGTTGATCTTCGACGAAGTCATGACCGGCTTCCGCGTCGCGCTCGGCGGCGCGCAGCAGCGTTACGGCATCGTTCCGGACCTGAGCACCTTCGGCAAGATCATCGGCGGCGGCATGCCGGTCGGCGCCTACGGCGGTCGCCGCGACCTGATGAGCCAAGTCGCGCCGAGCGGCCCGATCTATCAGGCCGGTACGCTCAGCGGCAATCCGGTCGCAATGGCTGCGGGCCTGGCGACCCTGGAGCTGATCCAGGCGCCGGGCTTCCACGATGCCCTGGAACGCAGCACCCATGCGCTCTGCGATGGTCTGGAAAGCGCGGCGAAAGCCGCTGGAATCGCCTTCCACACCACCCGTGCGCCGGGCATGTTCGGCCTGTATTTCCGCGAAGGTCCGGTCGAAAGCTTCGCCGATGCCCTCGGCTCGGACACCCAGCGCTTCAACCGTTTCTTCCACGGCATGCTCGAACGCGGCGTGTATCTGGCGCCATCGGCGTTCGAGGCCGGCTTCGTGTCGAGTGCGCACGGCGAGGCGGAAATCGCCGAGACCATCGAAGCGGCGCGGGCGACGTTCGCTACGTTGTAAGGCGTCCGCTCGCGGGCTGAGGCAAGAGCAAATCCCCCCTGCCCCCCTTCTTAAAAGGGGGGAACGGCACGGGATGTGGGCGAGTTGCGGTTAGTGCCATTCGCCGCCGCGAACGCGCAAACAAAAGGCCGGCGAATTCGCCGGCCTTTTGTTCTTCATGGCGATTAGAAGGTAAACGTAGCGCTCAGGCCGATGTTGCGCCGGGCGCCGAACCAGCAGTCGCCGCGGCCCATGCAGATGCTGAAATAGCGCTTGTCGGTCAGGTTGTTGACGTTAAGCGCCCAGCGCCATGCGCCGGTGTCGAACGACACCATCGCGTCGGCCAGCGTCACCGAAGGCGTGGTCGGCGCCGGCAAACTGTCGAACGCGCTCATGTAACGCAGGCCCAAACCGGCGGCGAAACCGTCGCGCCCCCTGATGCTGAAACGCTGCTTGCCCCACACCGCCGCCTGGTGGCGCGGCGTGGCTTCGAGCTGCTTGTCGTTGTCGAGATAGTTGTAGTGCGCGGTGATGTCGAAGCTGGAAGTCACCCTGCCGGTGAGTTCGAGCTCGAACCCGCTGACCTTGGTCTTGCCGGCCTGCACATTGGTGTTGTGGTTGGCCGGATCGGGCACCAAGCGGTTCTCTTCGCGCAATTCATAGGTTGCGGCGCTGAAACTCAGATCGCGGCCGGCCGGCTCGAACTTGAGGCCGGCTTCGATCTGCTCGCCCTTCTGCGGCTTGTAGCGCACGCCGGTGAGGGCATTGGTGCCGGCCACCGGGGTGAAGGACTCGCTGTAACTCACATACGGCGACCAGCCGGCCCAGTCGTGGAACATCACGCCCAGGCGCTTGGTAGTGGCATTGGAGGTCTCGTCGGCGGCGCCGACCAGCCCGCTCTTGGCGCGATCGTGGCGCAGGCCGGCGACGACGATCCAGTGATCGCCGATGCGCATCTGGTCCTGCAGATACGCGCCGACCTGGCGCTGGCTGCTCTTCACCGCCGGGCCGAACGGCGGCGGCGTGTACGGCGTGTAGACGGGGCGGTAGATGTCGATCGGCGGCACCGTGCCGCCGCGCGAGGGCGAGCCGTCGAACAGTTGCGCTTCCTCCTGCTTGAATCGCACTGCGTCCAGGCCGAGCAGCATCTGATGCTCGATCGCGCCGGTCTTGAAGCGGCCTTCGACGTGCTGATCGAGGTTCTGCATCCGCACCCGGTTGTGGGCGAACCAACCTTCGCGATTGATGACGCGTTGCTCGGCATCGATGAAGGGATTCAGCGGCGCGCTGAAGGGATCGCCGTAAAGGCTGGCGTAATCGACCTTGTTGCGCGCGGCGCGGAACGACTGGCGGACGGTCCAGTTGTCGTTGAAACGATGCTCGAACAGCCAGCCCGCACTGGTGCGATCGGTGTCGTAATGATCGCCGGGATTGCCGATGAAGCGGTTGGCCGGGACGCGCCCGTTCGGGTTCGGCGCCAACAGGCCGCTCCAGCCGAAGAACTGCGAAGTCGAACCGGTGCGGTCCTGCTGCCAGCGCAGTTGCAGCGTCAGCGAGGTGTCTTCGCTCGGCTTCCAGGTCAGCGAGGGGGCGATCAGGCGGCGGTCGTCGTCGACGTGGTCGACCTGGGTTTCGCTGTCGCGGTAGACGCCGACGATGCGATACAGCCAGGTGCCGTCGGCGGTCAGGGGCCCGGTAAAGTCGGCGTTGACCTGGCGGCGGTCGAAGCTGCCCAGTTGCACGCCGATTTCGCGCTGCGCCTGCGCCTGCGGACGCTTGCTGACCAAATTGATCACGCCGGCCGTGCTGCCCTGCCCGAACAGCATCGAGGACGGGCCGCGCAACACTTCGATGCGCTCGAGCATGTAGGGATCGGTGCGCGCGGAGCTGGTGTAGTAGTTGAAGTTGCTGCGCAGGCCGTCGAGATATTCTTGCGGCGAGCTGCCGCGGATCAAGGTCCAATCGCCGCGCGAGTCCAGGCCGTACGCGTCCGAGCGCACGCCGGCGGCGTAGTTCAATGCGTCCTGCACGTTCAAGGCGCCCTGGTCGGTCATGCGCTCGCGGGTAACCACGGTGATCGCTTGCGGAGTCTCCGAGATCGGCGTGTCGGTCTTGGTCGCGGTGCTGGCGCTGCCGGCCTTGTAGCCGATGGACGCGCCTTGGACGACGATGTGGTCGAGCGTCTTGGCTTGGTCGGCGGCGGCATCCGGGCCTTCGGCCAGGGCCGGAAAGCTCAGGCAAAAACCAATGGCCAGGGCGAGGGGCGCCGGGACGTGACGGCTGCAGGGCATGCGGGGACTCCGGGGTCTAAAGCAAACGAGAATTATTATCGTTTAGTGAAGAACCGTAAAGACCTGCCCCTACCGGAGCGCCTGCGAAGGCGATACCGGCGCGGTTTCCATGAGGTAAGCGCTAGAGATAGCGGGCGATGCGCTCGGCCAACCGGTCCAGCACGGCGCGATCGGCAGGTGCCGGCAAGCCGTCTCGGTACAGGCGCAAGATGCCGTCGTGCTCGCGGCGCGGCTGCACGTGCAGATGCACGTGCGGCACTTCCTGGCCGCCGGCCTCGCCGTTGGATTGCCACAGATTGAGCCCGGCGGGCCGGTCTTGCGCCGCCAGGGCCTTGGCGATGCGCACCGCGATCGCCATCAGATGGCCGGCGGTGGCTTCGTCGAGGGCGTAGATGTCCTCGATGTGCCGGCGCGGCACCACCAGGACATGGCCTTCGACCGCCTGGCGCAAGTCCATGAAGGCCACCGCGACCTCGTCCTCGTACACCCGGCTCGCCGGCGCGCGGCCGGCGAGGATGGCGCAGAAGATGCAATCGCTCATCGCGCCCAAAGTCAGCGCCCGGCTCAGCGCCCGAGGAACTGCAGCAAGGCAGCGCGCAGGCGCGCGAGCCCGTCGGCAACGTCTTCGTCGCCGATGTTCAGCGCGGGCACGAAACGCAGCACGTCCGGCCCGGCCTGCAACACCAGCAGGCCGTGCTCGATGCAGCGGTCGAGGATCTCGCCGGCCTTGCCGGCGTGTTCGGGACGCAACTGCGCGCCGATCATCAGGCCGCGTCCGCGCACTTCGGAGAACAAGCCGAGTTCGCTGTCGAGCGCGGCGAGGCCGGCACGGATCGCCTGCGCCTGGCGTTCGACGTTGGCCATCAGCTGCGGCGAGTTCAACTCGCGCAACGCAGCGCCCGCGACCGCCGCGGCCAACGGATTGCCGCCAAAGGTGGTGCCGTGGGCGCCGAACTGCATCGACTGCGCGGCCTTCGGCCCGACCAGCATGGCGCCGATCGGAAAACCGCTGCCGAGTGCCTTGGCCAGCGTCACCACGTCGGGCACGACCTCGTAGCCGTGGCAGGCGAACAGACGCCCGCTGCGGCCCATGCCGCACTGGATCTCGTCGAGGATCAACAGCGCTTCGTGGCGGTCGCACAGATCTCGCAGACCGCTCAGGAACTCCTGCGTGGCCGGCGTTACCCCGCCCTCGCCCTGGACCGGTTCGACCAGCACCGCGCAGACGTCGCCCGCGGCCATCGCCGCTTCGGCCGCGGCCAGATCGTTGAAATCGCTGTAGCGGAAGCCCGGCGGCAGCGGCTCGAAACCTTCGTGGTACTTCGGCTGCGCGGTCGCGGTGACCGCGGCCAGGGTGCGGCCGTGAAAGCTGCCGCGGAAACTCAGGATCACCCGGCGCTCGGGCTCGCGGCCCTGCGCGGTCGCCCACTTGCGCGCGAGCTTGATCGCCGCCTCGTTGGCTTCGGCGCCGGAGTTGCACAGGAACACGCGTTCGGCGAAACCGGCGGCGGACACGAGCTGCTCGGCCAGGCGCAGCGGCGGCTCGCTGATGAACACGTTGCTGGTATGCCAGAGCTTGCCGGCCTGTTCGGTCAGCGCCTGGATCAGCGCCGGATGCGCATGGCCGAGCGCGTTGACCGCGATGCCGGCGCCGAAGTCGACGTACTCGCGCCCGTCCAGGTCCCACACGCGCGAGCCCTTGCCGTGATCGAGCACGATCCGGCGCGGGCGGTAGACGGGCAGGTAATAGCGCTCGGAGAGGGCGTAGAGCGAGGCGGTATCCATGCGGGCGGCGGTCGCGATCGAGGAAGAAGAACCGACATTGTCGCGCATCGTGCCGGCGGCTGCAGCGGCGCGGGGGCAAGACCGCGCGGGCGTTCGGCGGCTGCGCGCCGGCCGGATCGAACCGCCGACGGACTGGCGCCGGCCGCGCCGGGCCATCTCCGTCGCGGTGCCGAAGGCGCCGATCGCGGCACCCCGACACGCTCGCGGCACTTCCCTCCCGCGCGGTTCGCGCCGACCCTGACCGACGCGTCGGCGCTGCGATGGCGCGTCGCCGGACATTCCATGTTCTTCTTCGATGAGGAAACGTCATGAGTTCACGCCGTAGCCGCACCGTTCGCCTGCTTCCCGCCGTGCTCGCCGTGGTCCTGGCCCAGGCCGGCGCCGCGCCGCCTAAGATCGCGATCACCGAAACCGCCGCCTTCGATGCCGCCTCGGTGCCCGCCTTCACCGGCGACTACGCCGATGTCTATGCGCACCTGGAAAAACAGCGTGCGGCCGACCTCGCCCAGTTGCAGCGCTGGGTCAGGCAGCCCTCGATCAGCGCCCAGGACAAGGGCATCGACGCCATGGCCGAACTGCTGCGCGGCGACCTGCAGGCGCTCGGCTTCCGCGATACCGCGCTGGTGCCGACCTCCGGCCACCCCGGTGTCTACGGCTATTACGAGGCCGGCGCCGAACACACACTGGTGGTCTACATGATGTACGACGTGCAGCCGATCGAACCCACCGGCTGGAAGGTCGACGCCTTCGACGGCGCCCTCGTCGACGACCCCAAGCTCGGCAAGGTGCTGATGGCGCGCGGCGCGACCAACCAGAAGGGCCCGCAACGCGCCTTCCTCAATGCGCTCGACGCAGTGATCCAGGTGCGCGGAAAACCGCCGGTGAACCTGATCGTGCTGGCCGAAGGCGAGGAAGAACTGGGCTCGCCGCATTACCCCGAAGTCGTCGCCAAATACGAGGCGCAACTGCGCAAGGCCGACGGCGTGTTCTTCCCGATGAACACCCAGGACCGCGACGGCGAAGCCTCGATGTTCCTCGGAGTGAAAGGCATCCTCTACCTCGAGCTGGAAGCCAAGGGCAATGCCAAGACCGGCGGCCCGCAGAAAAGCGAGGTGCACGGCTCGCTCGCGGCCAAGCTCGACTCGCCGAGCTGGCGCCTGGTGCAGGCCCTGGCGACATTGACCACGCCCGACGGCGAGATCGCCGTGCCCGGCTATCGCGATGCTATCCGCGCACCGAACGTCGAAGAACAGCGTTTGTTCAACGGCCTGGTAGCCAAGCGCGCCGGCGACACCCAGAAGCAACTCGATGCTTTCGCCGCGGCGCGCTGGAAGAACGGCCGCAACGACCGCGACGCCAGCGCCGCGGAATTGTTCGACACCACCCTCAACATCGACGGCCTGGTCGCGGGCTACACAGGCGAAGGCGTCAAGACCATCCTGCCGCACCGCGCCGTGGCCAAGGTCGATTCGCGCCTGGTGCCCGACCAGACCCCCGACGAAGCCGTGGCACTGATCCGCAAACAACTCGACGCCAAGGGCTTCGACGACATCGAGATCCGCAAGCTGTCCGGCTACCCGCCGGCGCAGACCTCGGTCGAAGCCCCGTTGACGCGCGCCGCGATCGGCACCTACCGCAAGCACGGCTTCGCCCCGCCGGTCGCCCCGCGCATCGGCGGCAGCGCCCCCTACTACGTCTTCACCCAGACCCTGGGCCTGCCGATGATCGCTGGCGGCCTGGGCCACGGTAGCGGCGCCCATGCGCCGAACGAATACATGGTGATCGAACCCCTGAAGGGCTCGAAGATCGCCGGCCTGGTGCAGGCCGAACAGTTCTATGTCGATCTGTTGTATTCGCTGGCTGATGCGTTGAAGCAACCGAAGTGAAGTAGTGAGTCGGGTGGCTTCGCACGGGAGCCCGAGGCAGCGATGGTCTGCCGTTGCCGTTGCTGTGAAGATGTTGCTGTTGCTGTTGCTGTTGCTGTGCGCAGCTTGGCACTAGCGAAGGCAATCGAAGACCCGAAGGGCGGCGCGCAGGGATGCGCGCCGTTTTTCATCGGGACAGGGATGTCCCG
>NZ_JBQEOE010000070.1:0-15094 GCF_052045105.1 Lysobacter sp. 22409
CGCACTCGTGGCCTGTGCCCTTGCAAGGAGAGCCCTTTTCTTTGGTTACCTTTGACCGAAGGGAATCCAGACGGACTTTTAGGCTTAGCAAAAGAAAGTAACCCGGCCGCTTTAGCGGGCGGAAGCTTTGCAGTTGCAGTTGCAGTTGCAGTTGCTTCAATGACACACCGCCAGACACGCTACAACGGGACACAGCGCGGTCGCGGCTCACGCCGCTCCTACAGGGCTGCAGTCGCTGACGCCGTTAGCCCGATGCAACGCGTTCGCGACTTGCGTCGCTCCTACCCGAGAGCAAGCGCGCCGCCGCACCCCGCGCCACCCACGTCCGCAACGCCACGTAAAACACCGGAGTCAGGAACAAACCGAACAAGGTCACCCCCAGCATGCCGGCGAATACGGTGATGCCGGTGGCGGCGCGCACTTCGCTGCCGGCGCTCTGGCCGATCAGCAGGGGCACGGTGCCGGCGACGAAGGCGATCGAGGTCATCACGATCGGGCGCAGACGCAGGCGGCAGGCTTCCAGCGCTGCCTCGACGATGCCGCGCCCCTGCAGTTCCAGTTCGCGGGCGAATTCGACGATCAGGATCGCGTTCTTGCACGCCAGCCCCATCAGCACCACCAGGCCGACCTGTACGAACACGTTGTTGTCGCCGCCGCTCAGCCACACGCCGAACAAGGCCGACAGCAAGGTCATCGGCACGATCAGGATCACCGCCAGCGGCAGAGTCCAGCTTTCGTACAGGGCCGCGAGCGCGAGGAAGGCCAGCAACACCGCGAGCGGGAACACGATCAGCGCGGCGTTGCCCTGGGTCGCCTGCTGATAGCTCAGGTCGGTCCACTCGATGGCCATGCCGTTCGGCAAGTGCTTGGCGGCCAGTTCGCGCAGGGACTGCATCGCTTCGCTCGAGGACAACAGGCGCGGGTCGGATTCGCCGACCAGGTCGGCGGCGGGATAGCCGTTGTAGCGGATCACCGGGTCGGGGCCGTAGGTTTCGCCGAGGCTCACCATCGAGCCGAGCGGCACCATCGCGCCGTCGACGTTGCGCACGCGCAGGTTGGCGATGTCCTCGATGCTGTCGCGGTGGGCGCCGTCGGCCTGGGCGATGACCTGGTAGGTGCGGCCGAAGCGGTTGAAGTCGTTGACGTAGGCCGAGCCCAGATAGGTCTGGAGGGTATCGAACAGTTCGTCGAGCGGAACGCCCTGGGCCTTGGCCTTGGCGCGGTCAACGCGCGCGTCGAGCTGCGGCACGTTGGCCTGGTAGGTGCTGATCGGATAGCCCATGCCCGGGGTCTGCGCGACCGCGCCGCTCAAGCCGTTGAGTGCGTTCTGCAGCTCGCCGTAGCCCTGGCCGCTGCGGTCCTGGATGTACAGCGCATAGCCCGAACCGGCGCCGAGGCCGAGGATCGGCGGCGGCATGAACGAGAACGCCGCGCCTTCCTGTAGGGCCGCGAACTTCTCGTTGAGTTCGGCGTTGATCGCTTCGGCGCTGCGCTCGCGCTCGCCGAAACCGTCGAGTTCGAAGAACAGGGTGCCGGTGTTGGGCGTGTTGGTGAACTGCAGCGGGTTCAGGCCGGGATAGCCTTCCGACGCCGACACGCCTTCGGTCGACATCGCGATCGCGCTCATCTTGCGGATCACCGCATCGGTGCGCGCGAGCGAGGCGCCTTCGGGCAGTTTCACCCCGCCGATCAAGTACAGCTTGTCCTGGATCGGGATGAAGCCGCCCGGCACGGCCTTGAACATCAGGCCGCTGCCGACCAGCAACAGCGCATAGACGACGAACACGGCGCCGCGTTTGCCCAGCGCGCGCGAAACTGCGCCCTGGTACTTCTGCGAGCTCGACGCGAAGAAGCGGTTGAACGGGCGGAACAGCCAGCCAAACAGGCGCTCGATCAGGCGCGTCGGCACGTCTTTCGGCGCACCGTGCGGCTTGAGCAGTTTCGCGGCCAGAGCCGGCGACAAAGTCAGCGAGTTGATCGCCGAGATCACCGTCGAGATGGCGATGGTCACCGCGAACTGTTTGTAGAACTGGCCGGTCACGCCCGACAGGAACGCCATCGGCACGAACACCGCGCACAGCACCACGGCGATCGCGACGATCGGGCCGGATACTTCCTTCATCGCCTGGTGCGCCGCGGCCAGCGGGGTCAGGCCTTCTTCGATGTTGCGTTCGACGTTTTCCACCACCACGATCGCGTCGTCGACGACGATGCCGATCGCCAACACCAGGCCGAACAGGCTCAGGGTGTTGATCGAGAAACCGAGCAGGTACAGCGCGGCGAAGGTGCCGACCACCGACACCGGCACGGCGAGCAAGGGGATGATCGAAGCACGCCAGGTCTGCAGGAACAGGATCACCACCAGCACCACCAGGGCGACGGCTTCCAACAGCGTCGTGACCACCGCCTTGATCGAGTCGCGCACGAACACGGTCGGGTCGTAGACGATGCGGTACTCCAACCCCGGCGGGAAGGTCCGTGCGAGCTCGCTCATGCGCGCGCGCACCGCGTTCGACAGGCCGATCGAATTGGCGCCGGGCGCCTCGAACAGGCCGATCGCGACCGCGTCCTGGTTGTCGAGCTGGGCGCGCAGGCTGTAGTCGCCGGCATCGAGTTCGATACGGGCCACATCGGACAGCCGCACCAGCTCGCCGTCGGCGCCGCTCTTGACGACGATGCCGCCGAACTCGGCTTCGCTGTGCAAGCGGCCCTGGGCGTTGATCGGAATCAGGAACTCGCTGCGGTTCGCCATCGGCTCGGCGCCGAGCTGGCCGGCCGAAACCTGCACGTTCTGTTCGCGGATCGCCCGCACCACGTCGCCCGCGCTCAGGCCGCGCGCGGCGATGCGGTTGGGGTCGAGCCAGATACGCATCGCGTAGTCGCCGCTGCCGAACATCTGGATCTGGCCGACGCCGGGCAGCCGCGCAAGATCGTCCTTGAGCTTCAAGGTCGCGTAGTTGCGCAGGTACAGCGAGTCGTATTTGCCGTCCGGCGAGATCAGGTGCACCAGCATGGTCAGGGTCGGCGACTGCTTCTGGGTGGTCACGCCCTGGCGCCGCACATCCTCGGGCAGACGCGCCAATGCCTGACTAACCCGGTTCTGCACCTGCACCTGAGCCTGGTCGGCGTCGGTGCCGGGCTTGAAGGTCACGGTGACCACAAGCACGCCGTCGGAGCCGGCCACCGACTTCATGTACATCATCCGTTCCACGCCGTTGATCGCTTCCTCCAGCGGCGTGGCTACGGTTTCGGCGATGACCTTGGCGTTGGCGCCCGGGTAGACCGCGCGCACCACCACGGTCGGCGGCACCACGTCGGGGTATTCGCTGACCGGCAACAGCGGGATCGCGATCAGGCCGGCGGCGAAGATCAGGATCGACAGCACCGCCGCGAAGATCGGACGGTCGATGAAGAAACGCGAGAAGTCCATGACGGAGTCCTGGGCGCGGCGCGGGGCCGCAAGCGGTCGCAACCGACGTCACCAGGACGTCGGCCGGGGATGGCGTGGTGTGCGGTCGGCCGTCGCTGCGTGACCAGCAGCGACGGCGAGGGGTCGTCAGGCGGCGGCGCGGATCTCGACGGCCGGCCGTTGCGCCACCTGCACACCGAAGGCCTGCAGTTGCGCCAGTTGATAAGCCGGGTCGATCAACAGGTCCGGCGTGTACAGGCCCGGCGCGACCGCTTCGCCACCGGCGAGGCCGAGCAGGCGTTCGACGCCGAGCGCGATGCCGAGTGCGGTCATCGGCGCCTGCCCCTGCGGATGCACCAGTTCGTGGCGGGTGCGCGCGTGGGTGCCGTCGTGGCGCTCGCCTTCGAGCTCGATCACGATCTCGGTCGAGAAGGCTTCGCCACGGCGCCGGCTCGCGCCTTCGCCCAAGGCCATGTCGAGGCGGATCGAGTGCGCGTCGGTCGCCGCGGCCAGGCTGACGACGTCCATTGGCGAGTACGCCGCGGCCTCCACCACGGTGCCGTCGACGCTGGCGAAGGTGGTTGCGGCCTCCTCGCCACGCACCCAGCGCCAACGCCCCTGGTCGAGAATCTGCGCGGCGGCGGCGGTGGTCAGGCGTTCGTAGTCGGCGGCCGCGGCCGGGCCGCCCATGTCCTGCTCGTCGAGCAGGGCCGAGATCACGATGCGGTCGAGCCGGCGGAAATCGCGGGCGAAATGCAGCGCCGGCAAGGTTGCGGTGCCGGCCAGCCAATGGCTGGCGAGCAGGATCGGCGAACGCCCGGGATGGCGCAGATGGCGCGCGACTTCCGGGGCGATCTCGAACGAGCCGCTGGAGGTGCTGACGTAGGGCAAGCCGTGGCGCTGGGCGTACTTGAGCGTGTTGAGGCTGTCGTCCTTGACGAACACCACCACCGCGCCGAAGCGCGCGTCGTCGCCCAGGCCGAGATCGGCGCGCGCCAGGTCGACCCGCACCGCTTCGGCTCGGCCGACCTCGGCCGCGACCTTTGCCGCCTTGGCCAGGTCGCGGCCGGCGATGGCGATCGGCAGGTCGGGCTGCAGGCGGCGCAGGGCCTGAGCGCCCTGGGCGCCGACGACGCCGGAACCGCCGATGATGAGGACGGGTTTGTTGGCGATTGCGTTCATGGTCCAAGCTCCTGGATGAGGCAGCGTGCGCGGCGCCCGGCGGGCATCGGCATAAGCTACGATTGGTAAGTTACCAATAGTAAGATACACTCCTACCCAGGCTGTCAAGCGCTTTTTTCTCCGCTGCACCCACCACCCGTCCCGCCAGAGATCGCTCCATGACCGACACCCCCGCCAAACGCCTGCCCAAGGCCGAACGTCGCGAGCAGTTGCTCGAAACAGCGATGGGCATCGTCCGCGAGCAAGGCACCGATGCCCTGACCTTGGGCTACCTCGCCGAGCGCGCCGGGGTCAGCAAGCCGATCGCCTACGAACACTTCGGCACTCGCTCGGGCCTGTTGATCGCGCTGTACAAACAGATCGACGACCGCCAGAACGCGGTGGTGCGGCGCGATTTCGAGCGCACCCCGCATCGCCTGCACGACGTCGCGCGCCTGCTCGGCGAGAGCTACATGAGTTGCTTCCGCACCGCCGGGCCGGAATGCCACGCGATCAACGCCGCGTTGGCCGGCGACGAGGAAATGGAAAAGTTCCAGCAGGAACTGGTCGAAGGCTATGTCAACTTCTACCGCGATCTGCTCGCGCCGTTCGCCGCCTCGTTGCCGAGCGACGAACTGCTGCGCCGCTGCGTCGCCATCATCGGCGCAGGCGACGCCTTGTCGCGCGAGATGACGCGCGGGCGCATCGAGGAAGCCGACGCCGCGGCGACGCTGGCCCGGTTGATCGTCGGTGCGATGGCCGACGACGGCGTTTGAGCAGCGCGACTCAGTCGCCCCCGCCTCCGCCTCCGCCACCGTCACTACCACCGCAGTCGCCACCGCCCTCGGTGCTGCCGTCGTTGCCGCAATGGCCGCCCCAGCCGTGGTCGCCGCAGTCTTGACCGGCTGTGCTGGCGAAGAACACCGCCTGCGGAAATACGAAATCGTTGGCCGCACCGCGGCCCGACCGATAACGCATAGCGCCTGCGCGGCGCATCCCGTGGGCAATGATCTGGCCACTGGCGTGTATCGCCAAGCACAGCGTCGCGCCGAACACCGGCAGCAGCCAGATCAGTCCCAGTTGCCGGCGCCGCGTCTGCGTTTGCGGCTCCTCGTTGCGCACCACCACGACGGTAGCCCAGACATTCAGTGCGACGACAATGGCTATGCCGATAGCTAGGTTGCTCATCGTGTCTCCCTCCACGCGGCCCGAGTTGCGCGCATCCTGATCGAGGCCGTCGGCGGGCGTGTAAAAAACCGGTAAATTTCCGCGGTTTTCGCACGTTCGGATGTTGTGAATTCCATGCCTGGGACGACGGTGTCGGCGCTGCCGATCCCCCTCGCGACACCTGCGGCGAATGCCGCCATGGCGCCGCGGTGCGAACCCGGGTTCGCCCACTCGCCGGTCGCGCTGACCTTCAGACGCTTTCGGCGGCGCGCGCGAGCAGCAGTTCGCGCTCGCGCACGTTGCGGGTCATCGAGGCGGCGCGTTCGAACTCGGCGCGCGCTTCGTCGCGGCGGCCGAGCTTGAACAGCAGGTCGCCGCGCACCGTCGGCAGCAAGTGGTAGTGCTTGAGCGAGGGCTCGTCGATCAGCGTGTCGACCAGCTCCAGGCCGGCGGCCGGGCCGAACGCCATCGACAAGGCCACGGCGCGATTGAGTTCGATCACCGGCGACGGCGTCAGCACCGCGAGTTGCTGGTACAGCGCGGCGATGCGCGGCCACGGCGTGTCCTGCGCGGTCGGCGCGCTGGCATGGCAGGCGGCGATCCCGGCCTGTAAGGCATACGGCCGCTGCGCGCCGCCGAGGCGGATGGCGCGCTCCAGGGCGCTGAGCCCGCGCTGGATCTGGATCCGGTCCCAGCGCGCGCGGTCCTGCTCGAGCAGCAGGATCGGGGTGCCGTCGGGCGCGGTGCGCGCGCCGGCACGCGAGGCCTGGATTTCCATCAGCGCGACCAGACCGTGCACTTCCGATTCGTTGGGCATCAGCCCGGCGAGGATGCGGCCCAGGCGCAGCGCGTCTTCGCACAGGCCCGGACGCATCCAGTCGTCGCCGGCAGTGGCCGAATAGCCTTCGTTGAAGATCAGGTAGATGACTTCGAGCACCGAGGCCAGCCGCTGCGCGAGCTCTTCGCCGCGCGGCACCTCGAACGGCACCTGCGCCTCGGCCAGGGTGCGCTTGGCGCGGACGATGCGCTGGGCGATGGTCGGTTCGGCGGCGAGAAAGGCGCGCGCGATTTCGTCGGTGGTGAGGCCGCCGAGCAGGCGCAGGGTCAGGGCCAGACGCGCTTCGGTCGACAACACCGGATGGCAGGAGATGAATACGAGCCGCAACAGATCGTCGCCGATGTCGTCGTCGAGCTTGTCGAAGAACGCGTCCTCGACCTCTTCCTGGCTGGCCTCGATCTCGCGCCCGATTTCCTCGTGCTTGCGGTCGAGCAACTTCTTGCGGCGCAGGCGGTCGATCGCGCGATTCTTCGCAGTCTGCATGAGCCAGGCGCCCGGATTGTCGGGCACTCCGGTCTCGGGCCAGCGCTCGAGCGCGACCACCAGCGCATCCTGGGCGAGTTCTTCGGCCAGACCGACATCGCGCACCATGCGCGTCAGTCCGGCGATGAGTTTGGCCGATTCGATGCGCCAGACGGCGTCGATGGCACGGTGGGTATCGATGGCCGTCACGGCCAAGGATCAGACCACCTCGCGCACGCCGATGCAAGGGCATTTAGGACGAGGCCCGCGCGACCGTTTCAGGTTAAGAGCGGCGTGCCATCGGCCGCGACCGCATCGCAGCCTTGAGTAGGAGCGGCGCGAGCCGCGACCGCGACCCAGCGAACTCCGGCGAAAGTTGCGACGCCCGATGAAATCGTCCCGGGCCGGTAACGGTCGGCACCACGGCCTTCGCCGGTGAATGCGATGGCGCGGTCGCGGTTGGTCGCCGAAAAAAATCCCTGTGGGACGCCGCTCCTACTCTTGAACGGGGTCAGCCGGCCTGTTCGCAGTTGATCATCCACGGCACGCCGAAGCGGTCGCTGACGATGCCGTAGGCCAGCGCCCAGAAGGTTTCCTGCAGGGGCATTTCGATCTTGCCGCCGTCGGCGAACGCGTCGTAGATGCGCTTGGCCTCGGCCGGGTCGTTCAAGGACACGACGACGTGCGCGCCGGCGATGCCTTTGTAGGGATACAGGTGGGTGGCGTCGGTGCCCATCAGCGCGAAGCCGTCGAGCTCGTAGCGGGCGTGCATGATCTTGTCGCGGTCCTGCTCGGTCAGGCCTTCGCAACCGGGATGGTCGCCGAAGATCATCATGTCGGTGATCTTGCCGCCGAGGGTCGCGTGGTAGAACTCGAAGGCCTGGCGGCAATCGCCGTTGAAAGACAGATACGTGGTCAGTTGCATGGCGTGGTCGTCCTGGTTGGGGTGGTGGCGTTTGAACCGGGTAAGACGGGTGCTGTGGGTGGGCATGGCCGTCGCGATGCTGGCGGCCATGGCGGCCGGTGTCTTACGAACGACGAACCCGCGCGGGCGGAATCGACAAGCGACGCACTGATCGCGGTCGAATCAGTTCGACCAGGTCGCGACGCGGTCGCGCATGCGCTCTTCGGCCGCGCGCAGTTCCGGGCTCAGGGCTTCGCCGAAGTCGGCCAGGTCGTAGACCTGACGGATCTCGATCTGCGCCGGCACGCCCGGCGGGTGCGGCACCCGCTTGACCCATTCGACCGCTTCGGCGAGCGAACGCGCCTGGATCAGCCAGAACCCGGCGACCAGTTCCTCGGTCGAGGCGAAGGGACCTTCGACGATCCGGCGCGTGGCGCCGTCGAACTGCACCCGCACGCCTTTGGCGCTCGGGTGCAAGCCTTCGGCGGCGAGCAGCACCCCGGCCCGGACCAGTTCCTCGTTGTAGGCGCCCATCGCGCGCAGCAGGGCCGGATCGGGCAACACCCCGGCCTCGCTGTCGCGGTCGGCTTTGACTATCAGCATGAATTTCATCGTCGGTTCCTCGCGGGCGAGCGGCCCGGTGGCGGCTCTCATGAGGACGACGAACGGCCTGCGGCCAAATCGACAAGGACGCGGTCGACCAGCACGCCAATACCGTGGCGACGCAGGCCGACGGCAAAAGCCACGGTCCGCCAGTCCAGGGGGCTGACGGACCGCGAAACGACGCGCCGGCACGGGATCGGCGCGCAAAGCCCGGTTAGCGGATCGCCGGCACGGGGCGCGCCCGGGGCGGCAAGGACTGCGGACGATCGCTACCCCGCAACGGTGGCAGGACGCAGTCGCCGGCGTTTGATCGATCGCATCGCTGCGATGCGCCGAAGTCGTGCGCTCGTCGCTCCGCGCAGGCTAACGAGAAGTGCGGGGACGGCGCTCGCGTGGTTTCGCCGCGCCCGCAGCGGCTGTTATCGGATCGGGTCTTGCCCGCCCTCGCCGCCCTCGCCGTCTTCGCCGGAGGGCGGCGGCGGTGCGGCGGACGCGGCGACGTCGGCCGGCGTGCGCACGGTGCTGCGGATGGCGCTCGCCAAGGGGCTCGGCAGACCGCAACACGGCCTGCCCGACTCCGGCAAGGCACCGCCGGCGCCGTCGCCGTCGCGCTTGCGCCCGGACGCTCCGGTGTCAGCCATGGCGGCGCAGGCTCCGCCTGCAGCCTGCTCGGCGCAAGCCACTTCTGTCGCTAGTCGGGATCGTGCTCATCGCGCTGGTCCCCGCGTTGCGGTGGGTCGTCGCGTTTTGCGTGCGTCGCCTGCAACTGCACAAGGTAGTCGTCGAGGCGGTCGAGGCGTTGTTCCCAGATCTGCCGGTAGCGATCGAGCCAGCCGGAGACTTCCTGCAGCCGCTCGGTCTCGAGCCGGCACGGCCGCCATTGCGCTTCGCGGCCGCGCGCGATCAGGCCGGCGCGCTCGAGCACCTTGATGTGCTTGGAAATCGCCGGAAGGCTCATGGCGAAGGGCTCGGCCAGTTCGGTCACGCCGGCCTCGCCGTGGGCAAGCCGGGCCAGGATCGCGCGCCGGGTCGGATCGGCCAGGGCGGCGAAGGTCGCATTGAGCGAATCGACGGACATATCTATGAACCGAAAGGTTAAATAACTGATCCGTTGATAAAGCCGGAGGCCCAGGCTGTCAAGCCGCATGGCCGCTGCGCCGCGAAACCGCGTTTAGCTGAACGGGGAAGCGCTATTTTCGTTCATCGTTTTCATGAACGATTCAATCGACCGGGCCAACCATAACGACTTACATCACATAATAAGTGTGATGTTTTTCGCATTAATTTGGCACTAAGTGGGAAGGGTCGATCCGGCTGCAATCCCGTTAGTGGTCTGACCCAGGGCCTTGCGGGATCCGATGAAGCATTCGTTCTCCACCGCGATCGTTGCCTGCGCGCGCGCGACGGCCAATGCCGCCGCAATGATTTCGCCGTGGCTGCCGTCGGCATCGGCCGAACCCGTGCCGGCCCCGGCACGGAGGCGGGCGCCATGCGCATAGGCCTGGATTATCGCGCCGCCACTGCCGCCCCGACGACCTCCGCCGGACGCCAGGTGCTGGCCCTGGAGCGCGCCTTGCGCGGCCGCAGCGGCATCGACACCGTGCTGTTCACCGCCGCGCCGGCCGATCATCCGCATCGCGCCATCGCGGTCAGCGACGATGCACCGTTGCCGCTCGACCACGACCCCGGCCTGCGCGACCGTTGGCACTACGAAGCCGGCTTTCTGCCGGCCGCGCTGCGCCGCGAGAAGATCGATATTTACATCGCCACCGCCGAGGGCGGATTGCCGGTGTGGCGCAAGCCGGCCGACGTGCGCCAGGTGTTGCTGCTGCACGACCTGTTCCGGCTGACCCTGCGTCGCCCGCGCACCTCGCCGTGGCGCGCCTTGGCCACGCGGCTGATCGACCAGACCCGGATCGGCCATGCGATCGCCAACGCCGACGCGATCTGGACGCCGTCGCGCTATACCACCGCCGAATGCGGACGCTTGTACCCGGCGCATGCGCACAAGCTCTACGTGCTGCCCGATGCGGTCGCACCGCTGCCGCCGCCGGCCGACCGCAGCAAACTGCCGCTCGCCTTGCCGCCGCGTTACTGGTTGCTGGTCGGCACCCGCGAACCGCGCAAGAACGCCGACTTGTTCCTGCGCGCCTGGCTCGACGCGCGCCGCCAGCATTACGACACGCCGGACCTGGCCGTGGTCGGCTCGCCCGCCGACGTCGGGCCGGAACTGCGCCGGCTCAACGGCGTGCATTGGTTCGACGAGATCGACGACGAAGGCCTGGCGCGTTTGTACGTCGATGCCGAGCGCCTGTGGCAGCCCTCGTATGCGGAAGGCTTCGGCCTGCCGGTACTGGAAGCGCTGGCCGCCGGCACGCCGGTCGCGGTGGCCGAAGGCAGCGCCCTGGAAGAAGTCGCGCCCGGCGACATGCCGCGTTTCGATCCGCACGACCGGCCGATGCTGACCCAGTTGATGATCCAGCTCGGCCGCGAGTCGGTCGACGGCAACGCCGAACAACGCCGCGCCTTCGCCCAGCGATTCGCGCCGAACGCCTATGCCGCGCGCGTCGCGGCCTTGCTGGATGAATTGATCAGATAAGCGCAGGCGCCGCAGTCGCGACGCGCGCCGGCCTCATTCGTAGGGCGCGTGCTGCAAGCCCTGCGAGGCCAGCATCCGATTGATGTTGGAGACCACGTGGCCGCGCTCGGGGCGCGGCGTCACCGTCAACAGACGTTCGACGAGACTGTCGACGCGCGGCCAGAACACGGCATCGTCGCGCCACTGTCGCCGCCACATCGGCAAGGCGGCACGCAGCTGGCACAGATCGCCATCGAGTTCGGCACGAGTTCGATGCATCGTTCACACCCCTCTGGCAACGACGGGCAAGGCCCGATTCGAGCACATCGGCCACGGACTGATCGGGCCACTGGACTGTAGGCGCCCACACCGGGGGATGCATGGACGGACCGGCCCGGATTCGCCGCCTGCGATCTGCATCGCCGGCCGACGATTCCGGAACCCACCTTATCCCGAACGCGATCCGGCGCGCTTTCCCCACCTTAGGCCATAGTCCGGATGCTCGAAACATGACAGAAGTCACATCTCAGGCATCGCCCGCCGATGAACAGGAGTGGGGAGGCGCCATCCGACGAACCCGCCCACCGCCTCAGCCCTGGGCCGCCGGCAGCGCGGCACCCGATCCGACCTCGCCTTGGGCATCGCGTCGCTGCACGATGCGATCGCGCAGACGCAGGAACGGCCGCTCCACCGCGTAATACAGGACCGCACCGCCGAGCAGGGCCGCGCCGGCATAGGCGGCGAAGGCAAGCAGGCCGTGGCCGTCGAGTTGCTCGCCGTAGTGGCGCGAGACCAGGCCGAACATCTGCTTGTGAGTCAGATAGAGACTGAACGACGCCGCCGCCAGCCAGGCCGCACCCGGCACACGCAAGCGCCCGGTCCAACGTTGTTCCGAAGCCGCGGCGGCGACCAGCAAGGCCAGCCCGAACGAGACCACCGGGAAACCGAACACCGAGGCCTGCAAACCCAGGCGATTCTGTGACAGCCAGATCGCCGCGGCGACGCCGGCCAGGCCGAGTGCCAGCAACACGCCGGAGCGCTGCATCATCGCCGACCACCATTGCGGACGATAGGCGCGGATCGCCGCCAGCATGACGCCGGCGAGCAGCCCGTCCAGACGCATCCAGGTCGGGTAATAGACGCGCTCGACCCAGGCCACGCTGCCGTCGGGCAGGCTCGAATGCCAGACCCAGGCGCGCAAGGCCATGCCGCCCGCGACCAACAGCACGCCGAGCGCGAGGGTTTTCCACAACGCCGGGCGCCGCGTCAGCCACCATGCGAGCAACGGAAAGACCAGGTAGAAATGCTCTTCCACGCACAGCGACCAGGCATGCGAGAACGCCTTGTTGTGTTCGTAGTCGATCAACAGGTTCACGGTGAACGTCAGGAACTGCCAGGCCGGCTGCATGCCGGGGCGCTCGCGGAACTCGGGCACCAGCAGGTACAGCGCGATCACCGCCCAGAACGCCGGCAGCACGCGCATGGCGCGGCGCAGATAGAAATCGCCCCAGCGCAGCGGTTCGCCGCGACTCAGCGGCTTGAGCACCTGCCAGCCGATCAGATAGCCGCTGAGGGCGAAGAACAAGTCCACCCCCATCCAGCCGAATTCCGACATCGGGCCGTAAGGCGAGCCGAGTCCGGCGGTGGCGGCATGAAAAAACATCACCCATACGATCGCGATCGCGCGCAGCAGATCGAGGCCGGGCAGTCGGCTCATTGAAGTTCCTGGTTGGGGTTTACGGCAGAGGGATGGTGCTGCGATCGCATCGCGGCGTTGCGCCGCGACGTAGAGATTGCGCGAATAGTCTCGCCGAGAACTTCAACGGCAACAAGAGGATGTGCAGGCGAAAGACGCCTGCGTTGCCACGTTTGTGCGGCGTTCGCATGCCGGCGTGGAAGGCAGGCGATGAATGGCGACGCTTCCTCGGCGCCAACACGCTGCGTGTCGGATTCGCGTGGTCGATGGACGCGATGGGCGAGCGGGCGGTCGATCGAATGCGAGCGACGTTGGTGATTGCGGCATCGACGCACGCGACTCGGCGACTGCGGCATCGCGCTCGTCCCGCTAACGCAGTCCGGCAGGCACGACGCCCCGCCGCAACGCCGGCGCAGGCGTGTCGCACCTAGGGTCGGCCCGAGGATGCTCCCGGCCCCGCAGCGGATTAATTTCCCAAAGCGCGCTATCGATCCGGTGCGAGGTTTCTGCTGGGAGAACGCCCATGTCGGGTTTTCCGAATTTCCCCGGATTTCCGGGCGGCCACCGCCCGTCCTTCCCGGGCCTGGGCGGTGGCCACGGTCATGGCCACGATCCGCTCGGCCTGGGCCTACCCGGTCTCGGCGGCGACGATCACCACGGTCCCGGCTCGCCGCCGGGGCTGAACGGCGACGGCCCGCCGGGCCTGGAAAAACCGCACGGCGGCGGCGATACCCACACCGGCGGCAATGGTGTCGATAACAATCACGGCAGCGACACCAGCCCGGTCACGCCGCCGTCCGGCACCACGCCCAGCTCGACCGAGCACGACCGCCCGCACAACACCCCGAACGTGGTCAGTTCCGGTTCGGCGATGGACGATCAGATCGCCGCCTATCCGAGCCGTTTGTTGCCCGGCCAGTCGATGCAGTCGAGCGGCAACACCCAGACCGCATTCAATCAGGTCACCCAATACCCGCCGCCGACCTTGTCCGAACGCGCGCTCGGCAACAGCGCCGGGCTGCAGCCGGCCTTGAACCGGCCGGTCTCGGCCGATGCGGTGCCCGGCAGCGCGATGACCATGCAGCCTTCCGGCGTGCAGACCGCGCTGCTCGGCAACCCGAGCGTGGCCGCGGCGAGCAGCGCCGGCCTGCCGGCGCAGGTCGCCTATGCGGCGGCGCCGGCGCTCGCGGTGCCGGTAGCGACGCCGAATGCGGTGCTGGCCGCGCCGATGACGAGCGCGTTGTACAGCGAGTCCCTGCTCGCGCAGCAGAACCTGCTCAATCAGTTGTCGATGATGCAGCGCCTGAGCACGCCGCCGAACGTGGTGCCGGCCAACGTCGCCGCGCCGGCGAGCGAGGCCCTGGTGGCGCCGACGATGGTGCCGGTGATGGTCAACGCCGCGCCGAACGACCCGCGCAACCTGCCGCTGGCCAACGACCGCCTCAACCTGATGCGCAACGACGGCCCGCTGAACAATGCCGTGTACGCCGACAGCCCTTACCGGCGCCCGCTGCGCCGCGGCGCCAAGGTCGACAACGCCTCGCTGACCTATTGGCTGTGGGCGCTCGGCCGCGGCGGCACCCATCGCACCAGCCACGAGAACGAACCCAGCCGCGAAGTGCTGCGTGCGCTGCAGTGGCTGTTCTGGGTGCTGACCGTGGTCGCCTACGCCTGCCTGGCGATGGCGGTGATCATCCTGCTGCCGGGCGGCGAGTTCGTCAGCGAACGCGCCACCCCGGGCGTCAGCGGCCTCGCCCTGTTCCTCGGGGTGACGGTCGCGGCCGGCGCCTGGTGGCTCGGCCGGCGTCTGAACCGTCGCGGCTGAGGCGGCGCGGTTCGGGCTGGATCGCGACAGCCGTGTCGCGGACGTAAGCGTGCCGATGCCGCGCGGGTGTGGGCGGACGCGCAGAGAGCGCAACGCCGATGTCATCCATCGAAGCGGCATGCTTTCGCGAAGGATAGGAGCGACGTCCTACTGGATTTCCCTCGGTCACAAGTCGCGACCAAGGAACGCGCATAGACGGCATCGCCGATGCCGCCCATCGAAGCGATGCGTCGGCGCGAGCCGCGATTACCGGATGTGCAGAAAAATCGTTGCCGTTGCGGCGATATAGATCTGCTTTGCTTTGCCGCTTTGCTTTGCCGCTTTGCTTTGCCGCTTTGCTTTGTGGCTTTGCTTTGTGGCTTTGCTTTGTGGCTTTACCGGTCAAGTGGAGACCCGGAGGGCGGCGCACAGGACGTGCGCCGTTTTTCGATAGGACAAGGATGTCCTATCG
>NZ_JBQEOE010000071.1:0-14009 GCF_052045105.1 Lysobacter sp. 22409
CGCTCGGCGGTGAACTTCTGGCGGGTGATGGGCGAGACCACTCATCGTGAACTGGGCGCCGGCTCGCGCGTGGCCCTCAATGCGGCGTTCTCGTTCGACATGTCCTTGAAGGGCATCCTGCAACTGTTGTCGGGTCATGCGCTGGTGCTGATCCCGCAGTCGATCCGCGCCAACGGCCCGGCGATGCTGGACTTCATCGATCGTTACCGCATCGATGCCTTCGACAGCACACCCTCGCAGTTGGAGGTATTGCTGGCGGCCGGCCTGATCGGCAAGCCCGGTCATCAGCCGACCAGCGTGCTGCTCGGCGGCGAGCCGATCGGCAAGGCGATGTGGGACAAGCTCAAAGCGTCGCCGAGCATCCACTTCCACAATATGTACGGCCCGACCGAGTGCACGGTCGATGCGACCATCGGCAGCATCCGCGATGCGGTCGGCGGCCCGAATATCGGCCGTCCGATTGCGAATACGCCGGTGTATCTGCTCGACGCGCGCGGCGAGCCGGTGCCGGTCGGCGTGCCGGGCGAATTGTTCCTCGGCGGCGTGCAGGTCGCACGCGGCTATCTGGACCGCCCGGAGCTGACCGCCGAACGTTTCCTGCGCGACCCGTTCTCGACCGAAGCCGATGCGCGGATGTACAAGACCGGCGACCTCGGCCGCTGGCGCGCCGACGGCTGCATCGAATACCTGGGCCGCAACGATTTCCAGGTCAAGATTCGCGGTTTCCGCATCGAGCTGGGCGAGATCGAAGCACGCCTGACTGCCTGCGACGGCGTGCGCGAAGCAGTGGTGATCGCACGCGAAGAAGACAGCGGCGACAAGCGCCTGGTGGCCTATGTGGTGGCGGAGCAGGGCGTCGAGATCTCGGTGACCAACCTGCGCGAAGCGCTGGCCCGCGACTTGGCCGAGTACATGATCCCGAGCGCGTTCGTCGCTTTGGAGTCGTTGCCGTTGACCCCGAACGGCAAGCTCGACCGCAAGGCCTTGCCGTCTCCGGATCAGTCCGCGCTGGCGAGCCGCGAATACGAAGCGCCGCAAGGCGAGACCGAGCAGGCCATCGCCGGGGTCTGGCAGGACCTGCTCGGGATCGAGCGGGTCGGCCGCCACGACCACTTCTTCGAACTGGGCGGGCATTCGCTGCTGGTCATCAGCCTGATCGAACGCCTGCGCCAGTGCGGCCTCAACGTCGACGTGCGCACCGTGTTCACCACTCCGGTGCTGAGCGTGCTGGCCGGCAAGATCGCCGGCGAGGCCGAAGCGCCGGCGGCGGAGGTCGCGCCGAACCTGATCGTCGCCGGCACCACCGCGATCACTCCCGAGCTGTTGCCGCTGGTGACGCTGAGCCAGGCCGAGATCGATGCCATCGTCGCCACCGTGCCCGGCGGCGCCGGCAACGTCCAGGACATCTACCCGCTGGCGCCGCTGCAGGAAGGCATCCTGTTCCACCACATGCTCGAGAACGACAGCGGCGGCGATACCTATCTGCTGCGCACCGTGCTCGGTTTCGACGGCCGCGAGCGCATGGACGCTTTCCTCGATGCCTTGCAGCAAGTCATCGACCGCCACGACATCCTGCGCAGCGCGGTGATCTGGCAGGGCCTGCCGCAGCCGGTGCAGGTGGTCTATCGGCAGGCGCCGTTGCCTCTGCACGAGGCCGAGCTGTCGGCCGATTCGCCGGCCCTGCCGCAGTTGCTTGCCCACACCGACCCGCGCCGCATGCGCCTGGACCTGCAGCGCGCGCCGATCCTGGCCGCGTTCCGCGCCCAGGACCCGGACAGCGGCGAATGGCTGCTGGCGCTGCTGCGCCACCACGTCAGCGGCGACCACGTCGCCATGGCGCTGATCCTGTCGGAGATCCTGGCCCTGTTGCAGGGCCGCGGCGACGCGCTGCCGGCGAGCCTGCCGTACCGCAATTTCATCGCCGCCACCCGCGCCGTGCCCGAGGCCGAACACGAGGCCTGGTTCCGCGAGCAGCTCGGCCATGTCGACGAACCGACCGCGCCGTTCGGCGTGCTCGACGTGCAGAGCAGCGGCGAGCAGGCGCGCGAAGCGCGGATCGTGTTCGACGACGCGTTGGCGCGGCGCATCCGCGAGCTCGCGCGCGAGCGCGGCGTGACCCCGGCGGTGCTGTTCCACGTCGCCTGGGCGCAAGTGCTGGCGCGCTGCAGCGGCCGCGACGAAGTGGTGTTCGGCACGGTGCTGTCGGGCCGCCTGCAAGGTTCGGAAGGCGCGGACCAAGTGGTCGGCATGTTCCTCAACACCTTGCCGATCCGCATCCCGGTCGGCGGCGCAGCCGTGGCCGAGGCGGTGCGCGACACCCACCATCGGCTCAGCGAACTGCTGGCCCACGAGCAGGCCTCGCTGGCCCTGGCCCAGCGGTGCAGCGCGATCGCGCCGCCGTTGCCCTTGTTTACCGCCTTGCTCAACTATCGCCACAGCCACGAGCCCGGCAACGCCGCCGAGGAGCAGGCCATGGCCGAGGCCTGGGACGGCGTGTACGTGCTCAAGGACGACACCCGCAACAACTATCCGCTGACCATGTCGGTCGAGGACCTCGGCCAGGGCTTCGGCCTGACCGCGCTGTCGGTGCCGGGCATCGACGGCCCGCGCGTGGTCCGCTACATGCAGACCGCGATGGAGTCCTTGATCGGCGCGCTCGAAGCCGGCGGCGACACGCCGTTGCAGGCGTTGCCGATCCTGCCGGTGTCGGAACGCGAGCAGGTGTTGAGTAGCTTCAACGATCTGCGTAGCAAAGCGGTCCACGACCGAACGATCCATGGATTGTTCGAGGAACAGGCGGCTTCCGTGCCGGATTCGGACGCGTTGTTGGTCGAAGACGAAGTCCTGAGCTACGCCGAACTAAACCGTCGCGCCAACCAAGTGGCGCATCGTTTGATCGCGCTCGGCGTCAAACCCGACGACCGGGTGGCGATCTGCACCGAGCGCAGCGTGGCGATGATCGTCGGCTTGCTGGGCGTGCTCAAGGCCGGCGCCGCTTACGTGCCGCTGGACCCGAGTTATCCGATCGAGCGCCTGGCTTACATGCTCGAAGACAGCCGGCCCATCGCGCTGCTGACCCAGTCGGCCTTGCGTGCAGCGATGCCGATGCTGGAATCCTCGCCGCTGCCGGTGCTGGTACTTGACGACGAGTCGTTGGCGGATCAAAGCGAAAGCAATCCAAGCATCGCTGGCCTGACGCCGCGCAATCTGGCCTACGTGATCTATACCTCGGGTTCGACCGGTCAGCCCAAGGGCGTGATGGTCGAGCACCGCTCGGCGGTGAACTTCTGGCGGGTGATGGGCGAGACCACCCATCGCGAACTGAGCGCCGGCTCGCGCGTGGCTTTGAACGCCGCGTTCTCGTTCGACATGTCCTTGAAAGGCATCCTGCAACTGCTGTCGGGCCACGCCCTGGTGCTGATCCCGCAATCGATCCGCGCCAACGGCCCGGCGATGCTGGACTTCATCGACCGCTACCGCATCGATGCCTTCGACAGCACGCCCTCGCAGTTGGAGGTGTTGCTGGCGGCCGGACTGATCGGCAAGCCCGGTCATCAGCCGACCAGCGTGCTGCTCGGCGGCGAGCCGATCGGCAAGGCGATGTGGGACAAGTTGCAGGCTTCGCCGAGCATCCACTTCCACAATATGTACGGCCCGACCGAGTGCACGGTGGACGCCACCATCGGCAGCATCCGCGACGCGGTCGGCGGCCCGAATATCGGCCGTCCGATTGCGAACACGCCGGTGTATCTGCTCGACGCGCGCGGCGAGCCGGTACCGGTCGGCGTGCCGGGCGAGTTGTTCCTGGGCGGCGTGCAGGTCGCACGCGGCTATCTGGATCGCCCAGAACTGACCGCGGAACGTTTCGTCCGCGATCCGTTCTCGGCCGAACCCGACGCGCGCATGTACAAGACCGGCGACCTCGGCCGCTGGCGTGCCGACGGCACGATCGAATACCTGGGCCGCAACGATTGCCAGGTCAAGATCCGCGGTTTCCGCATCGAGCTGGGCGAAATTGAAGCGCGCCTGACCGCCTGCGACGGCGTGCGCGAAGCGGTGGTGATAGCCCGCGAAGAAGACAGTGGCGACAAGCGCCTGGTGGCCTATGTGGTGGCGGAGGAGGGCGCCGAGATCGCGGCGACCAATCTGCGCGAAGCGCTGGCGCGCGACCTGGCCGAGTACATGATTCCCAGCGCGTTCGTCGCCCTGGAGTCGTTGCCGTTGAACCCGAACGGCAAGCTCGACCGCAAGGCCTTGCCGTCGCCGGACCAGTCGGCCTTGGCCAGTCGCGAATACGAAGCGCCGCTCGGCGAAGTCGAGCAGACCCTGGCCGAGATCTGGCAGGACTTGCTCGGGATCGAGCGGGTGGGGCGTCACGACCACTTCTTCGAACTCGGCGGCCACTCGCTGCTGATCATGCAACTGGCGATCCGGGTGCGTGAGCGTTTCGAGGTCGAGATTCCGCTGCGCACCCTGTTCGAGCAGCCGACCTTGTCCTTCCTCGCCGGGCTGGTGGTGTCGGCGCAGATCGAATCCTTCGCCGAGAGCGACGTCGCCGACATCGAGCAGTCGCTCGGCGAACTGAGCGAGAGCGAGTTGTTGGCCCTGTTGTCGGAGGACGCAGTCGATGAACGATGAGCAAAGCGTTAAGCTCGAACAGCTGCGGCGCGCCGTGGCCCTGCAGCAGTTGCGCAAGCGCGAGGGCGCGCGCCGCGAGACGGTGGTCACGCCGCCGATGCAGCGCGCCGATCGCGCTGCGACCCTGCCGTTGTCGTGGGCGCAGCAGCGCATGTGGTTCCTCGACCGTCTCGACCACGCCGCCAGCGCCGCCTACCACATGCCGGTGGCGCTGCGTCTGCGCGGTCGTCTGAATCGCGATGCGCTGAAGGCCACCCTCGACCGTCTGGTGGCGCGCCACGAGAACCTGCGCACCCGCTTCGTTGCCGTCGACGGCACCCCGGCGCAGATGATCGACCCGTCCGAGCGCGGTTTCGACTTGATCGAAGAAGACCTTAGCGGCTTGTCCGCCGATGCGCGCGAAGCGGCGGTGGCCGAACGCGGCCTGGCCGAGGCGCATGCCTTGTTCGACCTCACTGCCGGACCGCTGGTGCGCGGGCGCCTGTTGCGCCTGGCCGACGACGAACACGTGTTGCTGGTCACCCAGCACCACATCGTCTCCGACGGCTGGTCGCTCGGCGTGCTGGTCAAGGAAGTGACCGCGCTGTACACCGCTTTCAGCCAGGGCCAGGACGATCCGCTGCCGCCGTTGGCGATCCAGTACGCCGACTACGCCGCGTGGCAGCGGCAGTGGCTGCGGGGCGAGACCCTGCAGCAGGAAATCGAATTCTGGCGCGAGCGCCTGAGCGGCGCGCCGGCGCTGTTGGAGCTGCCGACCGACCGGCCGCGCCCGGCCGCGCAGAGCTATGCCGGCGATCGCTTCGACCTGCAGATCCCGGCGGCGTTGACCGCGAGCCTGCGCGCGCTGTCGCAGCGCCACGGCACCACCTTGTTCATGACTTTGCTCGCGGCCTGGGCGACCCTGTTGTCGCGCCTGAGCGGTCAGGACGAAGTCGTCATCGGCACCTCGGTGGCCAACCGCCGCCGCAGCGAGCTGGAACCGCTGATCGGCTTGTTCCTCAACACCCTGGCGTTGCGTGTCGACCTGCAGGGCGAGCCGAGCACGGCCGAGCTGCTGCAGCGGATCAAGGCGACCACGCTCGACGCCTATGCCCACCAGGACCTGCCGTTCGAGCAGGTGGTCGAGGCGCTGCAGCCGCAGCGTTCGCTCAGCCACAGCCCGATCTTCCAGACCATGCTGGCGTTCAACAATACCGCCGCCGGCGGCGTGTTGCGCCTGCCGGAACTGGAACTGTCGGCGATCGACACGCCGCGCCAGACCGCGCATTTCGACCTGGAACTGGCGGTCAACGACACCGGCGAGGCGCTCGAAGCCAGCTTCGCCTATGCCACCGACCTGTTCGACCGCGCCACCATGCAGCGCTACGCCGGGCATCTGCTGAGCCTGCTCGAAGCGATGACGGCGGACGACAGCGCCACGGTCGCGCGTCTGCCTTTGCTCGATGCGGCCGAACGCGAGCGTCTGCTGAAGACCTGCAACGACACCGTCGCGGCCTATTCGCAGGACCGCTGCGCGCACGAGCTGTTCGAAGCGCAGGCTGCGCGCACGCCTGAGGCGGTCGCGCTGATCTGCGGCGAGACCCGGCTCAGCTACGCCGAACTCGAGCGCCGTGCCAATAGACTGGCGCACCGCTTGATCGCGCTCGGCGTGAAACCCGATGATCGCGTCGCCATCTGCACCGAGCGCAGCGAGGCGATGGCGATCGGCCTGCTCGCCACGCTCAAGGCCGGCGCGGGCTACGTGCCGCTGGAGCCGACTTATCCCGACGAGCGCCTGGCCTACATGCTCGGCGACAGCGCACCGGTGGCGGTGCTGGTGTCGCCGTCGCTGCGCGGCCGCATCGAGGCCTTGTCGTCGACCGCGAGCCTGCTCGCTCTCGACGAAAGCCAGTGGTCGGACGGCGCCGAAGACGCCCCGCAAGTCGCCGTGCTGACGCCGGCGCATCTGGCCTACGTCATCTACACCTCGGGTTCGACCGGGCGCCCCAAGGGCGTGATGGTGCATCACCAGGGCCTGGTGAATTATCTCGAACACGCGCGGCGCGAATACCTCGGCGCGGCGGTGCAGGGCGCGTTGGTGGCGACGCCGTTCGGCTTCGACGCCACCGTGACCAGCTTGTTGACGCCGTGGCTCGCGGGCAAGCCGGTGGTGCTGCTGGCCGAACAAGCGCAAGCTTGCCTGGGCCAGTTGCTCGACTACGCCGGCCATAAGCAGCCGTGGTTGTTCAAGCTGACCCCGGCGCATCTGGACGCGCTGTCCAATCTGGCCGCCGTACCGGTGTCCGCGACCGCGCACGTGCTGGTGGTCGGCGGCGAGCAACTGACCCGCCGCGGCCTGCAGCGTTTCCGCGAACGCGTGTTGCCGGCCTCGGTGGTGATCAACGAATACGGCCCGACCGAAACCGTGGTCGGCTGCACCGTTTACGTCAGCGAGGCCGGCGAGGCGCCGTCCGCCGCCGACGCGGTGCCGATCGGCCAGCCGATCGCCAACACCCGCATCTATCTGCTCGACCGCCTCGGCGCGCCGGTGCCGGTCGGCGTCGCCGGCGAAGTGCATATCGGCGGGGTGCAGGTCGCGCGAGGCTATCTCGGCCGCCCCGAACTGAGCGCGGAGCGCTTCCTCGACGACCCGTTCGTGGGCGTCACGGGTGCGCGCATGTACCGCACCGGCGACCTCGCGCGCTGGAGGACCGACGGCCAACTCGAATACCTCGGCCGCAACGATTTCCAGGTCAAGATCCGCGGCTTCCGCATCGAACTCGGCGAAATCGAGACGCGGCTCGCTGCCTGCGCCGGCGTCGCCGAGGCGATCGTGATCGCCCGCGAAGACAGCCCTGGCGATCAACGCCTCGTCGCCTACGTCCTGGCCGAGAGCGGCGCGACGCCGCAGCCGGGCGCGTTGCGCGAAGCGCTGGCGCGCGAGCTGGCCGAATACATGCTGCCGAGCGCCTTTGTCGCGGTCGAGGCCTGGCCGCTGACCGCGAACGGCAAGCTCGACCGCGCCGCGTTGCCGTCGCCGGACGCCTCGGCGGTGGCCGCGCGCGCCTATGAAGCGCCGCAGGGCGAGGCCGAATTCGCCGTTGCCGAAGTCTGGCAGGCCCTGCTCGGGGTCGAGCGGGTCGGCCGCCACGACCAGTTCTTCGCACTTGGCGGCCACTCGCTGCTGGCGATGGTGCTGATCGAGCGCCTGCGCCAACGCGGCTACAACGCCGACATCGGCGCGGTGTTCACCGCACCGAGCCTGAGCGAACTCGCGCAGCGCCTGGTGCCGGTCGCCGGCGCCGCCTCCGACGCCTACCAGGTGCCGGCCAATCTGATCCCCGACGCGTTCGCCGCCTCCGGCGCGGACGCGGACACCGAGGAATTCCAAGTATGAGTCTCGACGAACTGCTGGCCCGATTGCGCGAACTCGGCGTCGCCGTGCTGGTCAAGCAAGGCGAATTGTCGATCCGCGCGCCGCGCGGCGCGATGGGCCCGGAACTGCTGGAGCAGCTGAAACTGCACAAGCCGGCGCTGCTGGCGATGGCGGTCGAGGACGGCGTCGATCTGGCCGGCGGCGGCCGCGAGCAGGCGCCGGCCAGGATCACTCCGGAGATGCTGCCTCTGGTGCGGCTGAGCCAGGAGCAGATCGATGGCATCGTTGCGGCCGTGCCCGGCGGCGTGGCCAACATCCAGGACATCTATCCGCTGGCGCCGTTGCAGGAAGGGATCCTGTTCCACCACCTGCTCGAAGGCGAGGACGGCGGCGATACCTATCTGCTGCGTTCGGTCGTAGCCTTCGCCGCGCGCGACCGCCTCGACGCCTTCCTCGGCGCGTTGCAGGCGGTGATCGATCGCCACGACATCCTGCGCAGCGCGGTGCGCTGGCAGGGCCTGACCGAGCCGGTGCAGGTGGTGCATCGCCGCGCGCCGTTGCCGCTGACAGAACTGACCCCGGACGCCGGCGAGACCCCGATGGACTGCCTGCTGCGGCGCACCGATCCGCGCCGCCATCGCATCGACCTGCAACGCGCGCCGAACCTGGCCGCGCAGATCGTGTTCGATGGCAACAGCGGCGAATGGCTGCTGGCCCTGCTCAACCATCACATGGTCTGCGACCACGTGACCATGGAGCTGATCCTCGGCGAGATCCATCTGCTGCTGCAGGGGCAGGGCGCCTTGCTGCCGGCGCCGTTGCCGTACCGCAATTTCATCGCCCGCACCCGCGCCGTCGGCGATGCCGAACATGAGGCCTATTTCCGCGCGCAGCTGGGCCATATCGACGAAGCCACCGCGCCGTTCGGCGTGCTCGACGTGCAGGGCGACGGCGCCGCCGTGGCCGAAGCGCGAGTCGAATTCGACGACGCGCTGGCCTCGGCGATCCGCGAAGCCGCGCGCAACCACGGCGTGACCCCGGCGGTGCTGTTCCATGTGGCCTGGGCACAGGTCCTGGGCCAGTGCTGCGGCCGCGACGAGGTCGTGTTCGGCACGGTGCTGTCCGGCCGCCTGCAGGGCGCCGACGTGGCCGAGAACGTGGTCGGCATGTTCATCAACACCTTGCCGATGCGGGTGGCGTTGGCCGGGGTCGAGGTCGGCGACGCGGTCCGCGAGGCCTACCGTGCGCTCGGCGAGCTGCTGGCCCACGAACAGGCGTCGCTGGCGCTGGCCCAGCGCTGCAGCGGCGTGCGCGCACCGACGCCGTTGTTCACGACCTTGCTCAACTACCGCCACAGCCACCAGGAAAGCGCCGCCGAGTCGGAAGACACCGCGCGGGTCTGGGCCGGCATGCGCCGCATCGGCGGCGAGGACCGCACCAATTACCCGCTGACGATGTCGGTCAACGACCGCGGCCACGGCTTCGGTCTTTCGACCCTGGCGGTGCCGGGCATCGACGGCCCGCGCCTGATGGCCTATCTGGAAACCGCGGTGCGAGCGCTGGTCGATGCGCTCGCGCACGAGCCGCAGCGTGCTTTGCGGGGCCTGCCGGTGTTGCCGGCGTCCGAGCGCGAGCAAGTGCTCGGCGGCTTCGGTGCTGCCCGCGCCAGCTTCCGCAGCCAGGACAGCATCCACGGTCTGTTCGAGGCCCAGGCGGCGCGCGATCCCGACGCCGTTGCGCTCAACTTCGACGGCGCCCGCCTGAGCTACGGCGAACTCAACCGCCGCGCCAATCAGGTCGCGCACCGTCTGCTCGAACTCGGCGTGCGCGCCGATGATCGCGTCGCGATCTGCATCGGGCGCGGTTTCGACATGCTGGTCGGCGTGCTCGGCATTCTCAAGGCCGGCGCCGGTTACGTGCCGCTGGACCCGGTGTATCCGGCCGACCGCCTGAGCTACATGCTCGGCGACAGCGTGCCGGTGGCGGTGTTGACCTCGGCCACCCTGCGCGATGAGTTGCCCTTGCTCGGCGAAGCGAATGCGCCCTTGCTGGTGCTCGACGACGGCTCGCTTGCCGACCGGCCCGTGCACGATCCGGCGTTGGCGGTCGAGCCCGGTCATTTGGCCTATGTGATCTACACCTCCGGCTCGACCGGCCAACCCAAGGGCGTGATGGTCGAACACGGCCACGTCGTGCGCCTGTTCGCGGCGACCCGGCCCTGGTTCGAGTTCGGCCGCGACGACGTCTGGACCCTGTTCCACTCGTTCGCCTTCGACTTCTCGGTCTGGGAAATCTGGGGCGCGCTGTTCCACGGCGGCCGCCTGGTGGTGGTGCCGGAGCTGTGCGCGCGCACCCCGGCCGAGTTCTACGAACTGCTCGCCGAGCAAGGCGTGACCGTGCTCAACCAGACCCCGAGCGCGTTCCGCGCGCTGATCGCGGCGCAGGCGCGCAGCGATCGGTCGCATGCGCTGCGCGCGGTGATCTTCGGCGGCGAAGCGCTGGAGCTGCACACCCTGGCGCCGTGGATCGAGCGCAACGATTGCGAACGCACGCAGTTGATCAACATGTACGGCATCACCGAGATCACCGTGCACGCGAGCTATCGGCGCATCCGCGCCGAGGACGTGCGCCAGGCCCGCGGCAGCGTGATCGGTTGCGCGATCCCGGACCTGCAGCTGTACGTGCTCGACGGTCAGTTGCAGCCCGTGCCGGTCGGCGTGGCCGGCGAGTTGTACGTCGGCGGCGACGGCGTCGCCCGTGGCTATCTCAACCGCGCCGAACTCAGCGCCGAGCGCTTCCTGCGCGATCCGTTCTCGGCCTCGCCGCAGGCGCGGCTGTACAAGACCGGCGACCTTGGCCGCTGGCTGCCCGACGGCGATCTCGAATACCTCGGCCGCAACGATTTCCAGGTCAAGATCCGCGGGTTCCGCATCGAACTGGGCGAAATCGAAGCCAAGCTGGCCGCTTGCGCCGGCATCGCCGAGGCGGTGGTGATCGCGCGCGAAGACCAGCCGGGCGACAAGCGCCTGGTGGCGTATTTCATCGCCGCCGACGGCGCCGAACCGAGCGCGGCCGAACTGCGCGAAGCGCTGGCGCGCGAGCTGGCCGAGTACATGATCCCGAGCGCCTTCGTGCGCCTGCAGACCTTGCCGCTGACCGCGAACGGCAAGCTCGACCGCAAGGCGCTGCCGGCGCCGGACCAGGCCTCGGTGTCGAGCCGGAGCTTCGAGGCGCCGCAAGGCGAGACCGAGCGCGTCATCGCCCAGGCCTGGCAGGAACTGCTGGGCCTGGAACGGGTCGGCCGCCACGATCATTTCTTCGAGCTCGGCGGCCACTCGCTGCTGTTGATCGGCCTGATCGAGCGTTTGCGCCAGCACGGCCTGTCGGTCGACGTGCGCAGCGTGTTCGCCGCGCCGACCCTGAGCGCGCTCGCAGCGCGCGCCGACGCTGCCAACGCGCCGGACGAAGCCACGGTGCCGGCCAACCGCATCGGTGCCGATACCGTCGCCATCACCCCGGAGCTGTTGCCGCTGGTGGCGCTGGAACAGGCGCAGATCGACGCCATCGTCGCCGCGGTCCCGGGCGGGCTCGGCAACGTCCAGGACATCTACCCGCTGGCGCCGTTGCAGAAGGGCATCCTGTTCCACCACCTGCTCGAGAACCAGAGCCAGGGCGACACCTACCTGCTGCGCTCGGTGGTGGCCTTCGACGGCCGCGAGCGTCTCGACCGTTTCCTCGGCGCCCTGCAGCAAGTGATCGATCGCCACGACATCCTGCGCAGCGCCGTGCACTGGGACGGCCTGCCGCAACCGGTGCAAGTGGTGCAGCGGCGCGCGCCGCTGCCGGTCACGGAAGTGGCGCTGGCTGCGGGCGAGGCGGCCTTGCCGCAGTTGTTGGCGCACAGCGACACCAACCGCATCCGCCTCGATCTGACCCGGGCGCCGGTGATGGCCGCGCAGATCGCTTTCGACGCCGAGTCGGGCGAATGGCTGCTGGCCCTGCTGACCCACCACATCGTCGAGGACAACTACTCCAAGCAGCTCATGCTCAAGGAAGCCGAGCTGTTGCTGCAGGGGCAGGGCGCGCTGTTGCCGGCGCCGATGCCGTACCGCAATTTCATCGCCCGCACCGTGGCCGCGCCGGAACAGCGCCATGAGCCCTGGTTCCGCGAGCAGTTCGGCGACGTCGACGAGCCGACCGCTCCGTTCGGCGTGCTCGACGTGCAGGTCGACGGCGCCCGCGCCAACGAGTCGCGGGTCGAGTTCGCCGATGCCTTCGCCGTGCGCGTGCGCGAAACCGCGCGTCACTGGGGGGTGACGCCGTCGGTGCTGTTCCACTTGGCCTGGGCCCGCGTGCTCGGCCAGTGCAGCGGCCGCGACGACGTCGTGTTCGGCACCGTGCTGTCGGGCCGCATGCAGGGCTCGGAAGGCGCCGACCAGGTGGTCGGCATGTTCCTCAACACCTTGCCGGTGCGGGTCGGCCTGGCCGGACGCAATGTCGGCCAAGCCGTGCGCGACACCTATGGCTTCCTCGGCGAGCTGCTGGAGCGCGAGCAGGCTTCGCTGGCGTTGGCCCAGCAGTGCAGCGCGATCCTGCCGCCGTTGCCGCTGTTCACCGCTTTGTTGAACTATCGCAACCGCCGCGAGGTGCGCCAGGGCGACACTCGCGACGCCGATGCGGCCTGGGAAGGCATGCGCCTGATCGGCGGCGACGCCCGCAACAACTATCCGTTGACCCTGTCGGTGGAGGACCGCGGCGAAGGTTTCGGCCTGACCCTGTTGTCGGTGGCCGGCATCGACGGCCCGCGCGTGGTCCGCTACATGCAGACCGCGATGGAGTCCTTGATCGCCGCGCTCGAAACCGGCGGCGAGACCTCGCTGCTGAGCCTGCCGATCCTGCCGGGCGCGGAGCGCGAGCAGGTGCTGCGCGAGTTCAACGATCTGCGTGCCGATGCGGTGCATGACCGCACGATTCATGCGCAGTTCGAGGCGCAGGCGGCTTCCACGCCGGATGCCGAAGCGCTTTTGGTCGAAGACGAAGTGCTGAGCTACGCCGAACTGAACCGCCGCGCCAACCGGGTCGCGCACCGCTTGATCGCGCTCGGCGTTAAACCCGACGACCGGGTGGCGATCTGCACCGAGCGCAGCGTGGCGATGATCGTCGGCTTGCTGGGTGTGCTCAAGGCCGGTGCGGCCTACGTGCCGCTCGACCCGAGCTATCCGATCGAGCGCCTGGCTTACATGCTCGAAGACAGCCGGCCCATCGCGCTGCTGACCCAGTCGGCCTTGCGTGCGGCGATGCCGATGTTGGAGTCGTCGCCGCTGCCGGTGCTGGTGCTCGACGACGAGTCGCTGGCCGAGCAGAGCGAAAGCAATCCGAGTATCGAAGGCCTGACACCGCGCAATCTGGCCTATGTGATCTACACCTCCGGTTCGACCGGCCAGCCCAAGGGCGTGATGGTCGAGCACCGCTCGGCGGTGAACTTCTGGCGGGTGATGGGCGAGACCACTCATCGTGAACTGGGCGCCGGCTCGCGCGTGGCCCTCAATGCGGCGTTCTCGTTCGACATGTCCTTGAAGGGCATCCTGCAACTGTTGTCGGGTCATGCGCTGGTGCTGATCCCGCAGTCGATCCGCGCCAACGGCCCGGCGATGCTGGACTTCATCGATCGTTACCGCATCGATGCCTTCGACAGCACACCCTCGCAGTTGGAGGTATTGCTGGCGGCCGGCCTGATCGGCAAGCCCGGTCATCAGCCGACCAGCGTGCTGCTCGGCGGCGAGCCGATCGGCAAGGCGATGTGGGACAAGCTCAAAGCGTCGCCGAGCATCCACTTCCACAATATGTACGGCCCGACCGAGTGCACGGTCGATGCGACCATCGGCAGCATCCGCGATGCGGTCGGCGGCCCGAATATCGGCCGTCCGATTGCGAATACGCCGGTGTATCTGCTCGACGCGCGCGGCGAGCCGGTGCCGGTCGGCGTGCCGGGCGAATTGTTCCTCGGCGGCGTGCA
>NZ_JBQEOE010000072.1:0-12912 GCF_052045105.1 Lysobacter sp. 22409
TTTTCCGATAAGACGTCCCTGTCTTATCGGAAAACGCCGCACGTCCTGTGCGGCGCCCTCCGGGTCTACGGTTGCATCGCTAGTTCGGAACTACGCCAAGCTCATCAAAGCAACAGCAACAGCCACAGCAAGACTAGAGCCGAGGCTAAAAATCGGAGCGAACTGCCAGCCGCGCCCCCTACAGAAACGACACGTCCACAACCTCAAACCGCCCCCCCATCACTACACCTCCCTCACCCACTCAGCGCACAATCCCCCTCATGACCGACCCGCGCAGCGCCCAAGCCGATGCCCTCATGGGCGAACTGCAACGTCAGGGCGCCGGGCGGCTGACGATCTTCCTCGGCGCCGCGCCCGGGGTCGGCAAGACCTACGCCATGCTCGGGCGGGCACGCGAGTTGCAACGCCGCGGGACCGATGTGGTCGTCGCCATCGTCGAAACCCACGGACGCGCCGAAACCGGCGCGCTGGTCGAAGGGCTCGACGTGTTGCCGCGCAAGCGCCTGGACTATCAGGGGCGTGCGCTCGATGAGATGGACCTCGACGCCGTGCTCGCGCGCAAGCCCACGGTCGCGCTGGTCGACGAGCTCGCACACCGCAATGCCCCGGGCAGCCGCCACGAGCGGCGCTGGCAGGACGTGCTGGAACTGCTCGACGCCGGCATCGACGTCTACACGACGATCAACATCCAGCACCTGGAAAGCCTCAACGACGTCATCCACCGCATCACCGGCGTACGGGTCAGCGAGACCGTCCCGGATGCGCTGTTCGACCGCCTGCGCGACATCGTCCTGGTCGATCTGCCGCCGCGCGAGCTGATCGAGCGCTTGCAGCAGGGCAAGGTCTACGTGCCCGAGCAGGCCGCGCACGCCTTGCAGGCGTTCTTCTCGCCGTCGAACCTGACGGCCTTGCGCGAACTGGCGATGCAGACCGCCGCCGATCGCGTCGACAGCGATCTGCGCGAGGCCCAGACCGCGCGCGGCCTGCCCGGGGTGCCGCTGCGGCGGGCGGTGATGGTGGCGATCGACGGCCTCGGCCAGTCGGAGTACCTGGTGCGTGTCGCGCGGCGCCTGGCCGAACGCCGCGATGCGCCCTGGCTGGTCGTCACCGTGCAGACCGGCGCCTCGCCCGACGAAGCGCGCCAGGGCGAACTCGACCGCGCCTTCGCCCTGGCGCGGCGGCTCGGCGGCGACACCGCGGTGTTGCACGGCAACAGCATCGTCGACGCCCTGCTCGACCACGGCGAACGCGCCGGCGTGTCGACCATCGTGCTCGGCCGTACCCGCGAGCGCCCGCTCGCACGCATGGTCAACCGCACCCTGACCCAGCAACTGATCCAGCGCGGCGCGCATTACGAACTGACCATCGTCAGCACGCCGGAGGCGCGCGCCCGCGCCCGCCGTTCGTTGCGCCAGAGCAGCACCTTGCTGCGCAGCCTGCTGACCCGCAGCGACGCCGGGCTGGCCGTGGTCGCCGCGACCGTGGCCACGGCGCTGGCCTGGGTCGCCGAGCGCTGGATCGGGCTCGGCGATCTGTCGCTGATCTTCATCGTCGCCGTGGTCGTGGTCGCCGCGCGCACCCGCATGACCGCGGCGGTGATCGCCTCGGTCCTGTGTTTCCTCGCCTACAACTTCTTCTTCATCGAACCGCGCTTCACCTTGCTGATCGGCGCGCGCCAGGGCGTGGCGACGGTGCTGCTGTTCCTCGCCGCGGCGCTGGTCGCCGGGCGCCTGGCCTCGAAGCTGCGCATGCAGGTGCTGGCGCTGCGCGCGTCCAACGCGCACGCCACCGAGCTGCAAACCCTCGGCCGCGAACTCGCCACCGCGGCCGACGCCGGCCAGGTCGTGCGCGCCGGCCGCGACGCGCTCAGGCGTTCGCTCGGCGTCGAGGCGTTCATTTACATCGGCACGGCGCCGCTGCGCGGCGAATCGCTGCCGGAGATGGGCGACAAGGACCGCGCCGCCGCCGACTGGAGCCTCAAGCATCGCCAATCCGCCGGGCGCTATACCGACACCCTGGCCGGCTCGGACTGGTGGCTGCTGCCGCTCAAGGGCGACGGCGCCGCCGACGCGCCAGCCGCGGGCGTGATCGGGCTGCGCTTTCCGCCGTCGCTGACCCGGCTCGGGCCCGAGCAACGGCGCCTGGCCGAAGCGATGACCGACGACGTCGCCCAGGCGGTGCTGCGTACGCGCCTGGTCGCCGACCTCGAGGACTCGCGCGTCAGCGGCGAGACCGAGCGCCTGCGCTCGGCCTTGTTGTCTTCGGTCTCGCACGACCTGCGCTCGCCGCTGGCCTCGATCATCGGCGCCGCCAGCAGCCTGGACAGCTATGCCGAGGCGATGCCGCGCGAAGACCGCCACAGCCTGCTCGAAACCATCCGCATCGAAGGCGAACGCCTCGACCGTTACATCCAGAACTTGCTCGACATGACCCGGCTCGGCCACGGCGGGCTGGCGCTCAACCGCGACTGGATCGGCGTCGACGAATTGATCGGCTCGGCGGTGACGCGCCTGCAGCGCTACGAGCCGCGTGCGCGCTTCGAACTGCGCATCGAGCCCGGCCTCGGCCCGATCTGGGTGCATCCGGCCCTGGTCGAGCAGGCGCTGTTCAACGTGATCGAAAACGCTGTGAAGTTCTCGCCGCCAGATGCGGCGGTGACGATCGATGCGCGCCGGGTCGACGGCGAGCCCGGTGCGGGCCCGGCGCAAGTGCTGCGCATCGACGTCAGCGACCGCGGCCCCGGCATTCCCGAAGACGAGCGCGCGCGCATCTTCGACATGTTCTACAGCGTCGAGCGAGGCGATCGCGGCCGCCAGGGCACCGGGCTCGGCCTGGCCATCTGCCAGGGCATGATCGGCGCCCATGGCGGCAGCGTGGTCGCCCTACCCGGCCTGGCCGACGAGCAGGGTCGCCGCGGCACCACGATCCGGATTACCCTGCCGCCCATCGAACCCGCCGTGCCCGCCGCCCCATGACCGAGGATCGCGTTCCGCCTTCCGCCACGACGCCACCCGCGCGCGTGCTGGTGATCGACGACGAGCCGCAGATCCGCAAGTTCCTCGACATAGCCCTGCGCGCGCAGGGCTATGCCGTGGAGCTGGCCGACACCGGCGGCGCCGGCCTGGAGGCCCTGGCCACGCGCGGCGCCGACCTAGTCGTGCTCGACCTCGGCCTGCCCGACCGCGACGGCCACGACGTGCTGCGCGAGCTGCGCCAGTGGTCGAGCGTGCCGGTGATCCTGCTCACCGTGCGCGCCGGCGAGACCGAGAAGGTCGCCGCGCTCGACGGCGGCGCCAACGACTACGTGACCAAGCCGTTCGGCGTACAGGAGCTCATGGCGCGCATACGCGCCCTGCTGCGCGCGCACGGCCCGCAAGGCGAGACCCTGCCGGTGTTCGACGACGGCCGCCTGCACATCGACCTGGCCCGCCGCGAGGTGAGCCTGGACGGCGAAACGGTGGTGCTGGCGCGCAAGGAATACGCCCTGCTGGCGATGCTGGTGCAACACGCCGGCCGCGTCGTCACCCAACCGCAGCTGTTGCGCGAGCTGTGGGGGCCGACCCATCAGGAAGACACCCATTACCTGCGCATCCTGGTCGGCAAATTGCGCCACAAACTCGGCGACGACGCCGCGGCGCCGCGCTACATCGCGACCGAACCTGGCGTGGGCCTGCGCTTCATCGAGAAGCGTTGAGCCGGCAAGCGTCCCCGCCTCTGTAGGAGCGGCGCCGCACGGGTATTTCCTGCGGCCATAAACCATGACATCGACCTCGCGGTTGCGAGGCCGGCTGGTGACGCGGTCGCGGCTCGCGCCGCTCCTACTCCGGTGTCGTCGCCAATACACCTCACCGCCGCGCTCAAAGGGTAGGAGCGGNGCGCCGCTCCTACCCAAGAGCAGGCGCCCCGTCAGCCGTTGCCGTTGCCGTTGCCGTTGCCGTTGCCGTTGCCGTTGCCGTGAAGAGCTTGGCGCAGTTCCGCACTCGCGATGCGATCGTAGACCCGGAGGGCGCCGCACAGGACGTGCGGCGTTTTCCGATAAGACAGGGACGTCTTATCGGAAAATCCCGGCGCAAGCTGCGTGCTCGCAGGGGAGCTTCGTCAAGGAAAGCCCTTTTCTTTGGTTACTTTTCTTTTGGGCTTAGCAAAAGAAAGTAACCCGGCCGCTTTAGCGGACGGAAGCTTTAGATCTTGATGTTGCCTTACCGCTTTGCGGCAAGAACCGCCGCGACGACAAACGACGCGGTCGCGGCTTACGCCGCTCCTACAGGGGGCTCGGCCAGTAGCGCGGCGGAGTTGATACGACGCGAACGACCGGCCATGAACAGGCGGCGGCGAACAAGAATCGCGCGCAAAGAAAAACCCGGCAATCTTGCGATTGCCGGGCTTCTTTGTATGGCGCGCCCGGAAGGATTCGAACCTCCGACCCCCAAGTTCGTAGCCTGGTGCTCTATCCAGCTGAGCTACGGGCGCTGAGTTGAAAAATTATGACGGACGTTTTTCTGTTCGTCAACATTTTCTGTTTTGCTCTTTACGTCCTCATCGACTGCGAAAACCCCGATGGATCTGCAAAGAAAAGCCGCCAGAAGCGGCTCTTTTGTAACTGGCGGAGAGTGAGGGATTCGAACCCTCGATAGAGCTTTTGACCCTATACTCCCTTAGCAGGGGAGCCCCTTCAGCCTCTCGGGCAACTCTCCGCATCACTTAACGCGGTGCGGGCGGGAAGCATAACGGCTCACCCGATTCGCAGCAAACTTTTTTTATCAGCCGCCGGTGTTCTTGCCCGAGTCGTCCGACGCATCCTCGCCGCGCTGGATGCGCTGATAGATCTCTTCGCGATGGACTGCGACATCTTTGGGTGCGGTAATACCGATACGCACCTGGTTCCCCTTGACGCCGAGCACGGTGACAGTCACCGAGTCGCCGATCATCAGGGTTTCGCCGACGCGACGCGTCAGGATCAGCATTGAAAACCTCCTCGAGCCGGCACCGCAGCGCCGGCGTTGGCATTCTTTTCCATCAGGAAGAATGCTTCAATTTGTACACAAACGTGAACCATCTTAGCGACCGGTCAAACCCGGTCGCAAGCGATAGAAGTCACTGTTCGCCATTCATACAAGCCTACTCTCAACCCACTGCGCCACGCCCGCAAGAGCCTTCGACAACGCAGGGCCGTCGTCACCGCCGCCCTGCGCCATATCCGGGCGGCCGCCGCCTTTACCGTTGATCTGACTGGCAACGTGGGCGAGCAGTTCCCCCGCCTTGACCTTGCCAGCCGCGCTTCCGTTCACTCCGGCGACCAAAGCCGCCTTACCGTCGCTGGCTCCCGCCAGCACGATTACCGCATCGCCGAGCTGCTGCTTGAGGCTGTCCACCGCCTCGCGCAACGCCTTGGCGTCAAAACCTTCCAACCGGGTCGAGACCACCCGCACCCCGCCGATCTGCGCCGCCGAGGCGGCCAGGTCGGTCGCGGCGCCGGAAGCGGCCTTGGCCTTGATCGATTCGAGCTCGCGTTCCAGCTTCTTCTGCCGGTCCAGCAGGGCCCGCAGCTTGTCGGCCACGTCGGCCGCATTGCCGCCGAGCAGGCGCGCGGCCTGCTCCAAACGCTGCTCTTCTTCGGCCACGTAGTCCAGCGCGCCCTGCCCGGTCAGCGCCTCGATCCGGCGCACGCCGGCCTGGACGCCGCTCTCGGAGACGATCTTGAACAGGCCGATGTCGCCGGTACGCGAAACGTGGGTGCCGCCGCACAGCTCGGTCGAAGCCTCGCCCATGCGCAGGACCCGCACGCGGTCGCCGTATTTCTCGCCGAACAGCGCCATCGCGCCGAACTCCAGGGCTTCCTGCATGCCCATCTGGTGGACTTCGGCCTCGTAGTTGCGGCGCACATCGGCGTTGACCTGGCGCTCGATCTCGGCGAGCTCGGCGTCGGTCATCGGGTTGAAGTGCGAGAAGTCGAAACGCAGGCGGTCCGGAGCGACCAGCGAGCCCTTCTGGGTCACATGGTCGCCGAGCAAGCGGCGCAGGGCCGCATGCAGCAGGTGGGTCGCCGAATGGTTGAGCACGGTCGCCGCGCGGCGGGCCTCGTCGACGGCGCCCAGGACGCGGTCGCCACGCTTCAGGGTGCCGGCGGTCAGCTCGCCGATGTGGCCATGGAACTGGCCGGCGAACTTCTGGGTGTCGCGGACCAGGAAGCGGGTGCCGGCTTCGTCGAGCTCGCCGGCGTCGCCGACCTGGCCGCCGCTTTCGGCGTAGAACGGGGTGCGCTCGAGGATCACCACCGCGTTGTCGCCGACCACGATCTGGTCGACCGGCATGCCGTCGCGCAGCAGGGCGACGACTTCCAGGCCGCCCTCGGTCAGACGGTCGTAGCCGAGGAATTCGGTCGGGGCGAGCTTGGCGGCGAGTTCCGCCGGCATCGTGGTCTTGCTGCCGAAGTCGGCGCCTTCGCGGCCGCCCTGCTTCTGCTTGGCCATGGCGGCGTCGTAGCCCTCCATGTCCAGAGTCAGGCCGCGCTCGCGCGCGATGTCGGCGGTCAGGTCGGTCGGGAAGCCGTAGGTATCGTAGAGGCGGAACACGTCGATGCCCGGGATCACCCCGGTCGAGCGCTCGGCCACTTCGTCGAAGATGCGCATGCCCGAATCGAGGGTCTGCGAGAAGCGTTCTTCTTCGGCCAACAGCGCGCGTTCGACGAACTCGCGCTTGGCCGCCAGCTCCGGATAGCCGTCGGCCATCACTTCGACCAGCGCCGGCACCATCAGGTGGAAGAAGGGCTTCTTCTGCCCCAGCATCCAGCCATGGCGCAGCGCGCGGCGGATGATCCGGCGCAGCACGTAGCCGCGGCCGTCGTTGGACGGCAGCACGCCGTCGACGATCAGGAAGGAACAGGCGCGGATGTGATCGGCGATCACTCGCAGCGACTTGTTCTGCAGGTCGTCGGTGCCGGTGAAACGCGCCGCGGCGGCGATCAGGTGGCGGAACAGATCGATGTCGTAGTTGCCGTGCACGCCCTGCAGCACCGCCGCCAGACGTTCCAGGCCCATGCCGGTGTCGACGCACGGCGCCGGCAACGGCAGCAGGCTGCCGTCGGGCTGGCGGTCGAACTGCATGAAGACCAGGTTCCAGATCTCGATGAAACGATCGCCGTCCTCATCGGGCGAACCCGGCGGGCCGCCGGCGATGTGGTCGCCGTGGTCGTAGAAGATTTCGGTGCAGGGGCCGCAGGGGCCGGTGTCGGCCATCTGCCAGAAGTTGTCCGAGGCGAACGGCGCACCCTTGTTGTCGCCGATGCGGACGATGCGCTCGGCCGGCACGCCGATCTTCTGGTTCCACAGCGCGTAGGCCTCGTCGTCGGTGTGATAGACCGTGACGAGCAGGCGTTCCGGCGCCAGGCCCCAGACCTGGGTCAACAGCTCCCAGGCCCAGACGATGGCGTCTTCCTTGAAGTAGTCGCCGAACGACCAGTTGCCGAGCATCTCGAAGAAGGTGTGGTGACGTGCGGTGTAGCCGACCTGATCGAGGTCGTTGTGCTTGCCGCCGGCACGCAGGCAACGCTGGACGTCGGCCGCGCGCACGTAACCCGGCTTTTCGCTGCCGAGGAATACGTTCTTGAACTGCACCATGCCCGAGTTGGTGAACAACAACGTCGGGTCGTTGGCCGGCACCAACGGTGCCGACGGCACGATGGTGTGACCTTTGCCCCGAAAGAACTCGAGGAAATCGCTGCGGATTTCAGTGGTGGTTTTCATGCCTGGGATTATTTGCCTGGTCGGGAGCGGTGCCGCTCGACCGAACCCATGCCACCACGATGGAGGCATCGACTGGAACAGGCAACCCGGGACCCGAAAGCCGCGTAGCCTAACAGGCCCGGGGGCCTTATGTGCAAGGCCGTACGGCAAATATGTCCGACCGTTCAGTCGTCGGAGCCGGAACGGTTCGCATTACGAGCCGTATCGCCGTCGAAGCCCCGCCGCATCAGCAGATCGGCGGCCTTGCGCCGCCTTGCCGGGTCGGCGGCGAAGTCCTCGCCATAGCGGCGCCGGACCAGGTCGCGGGCGTTCTGCAGCCAGTCGCCCTCATAGCTGGCCAGGGCGTCGGAGATGGTCTGGCTGTCGAGGCCGTGGGTGGCCAATTCAGCACGTATGTGCAAGGGCCCATAACCATTGCGGGCGCGGCTTCTGACCATGCTTTCGGCGAAGCGGACGTCGTTCTGCCAACCAGCCTCGGCCAACTGGGCGACCGCGGTTTCCACCTCGCCGGCGTCGAGGCCGCGGGAGGTCAGTTTGCGGGTCAATTCCTTGCGCGAATGCTCGCGGCGGGTCAGCAGGCCGAGGGCCCGCTGGGTCGGGCTCTGCTCGCGCGGCGCCCGCCGGCGCTGGCCCCGGCCCGAACCGTCAGGGCGGCTTAGACTTTCGTCGAACAGTGCACTGGGTCGATCTTCCGCGGAGGCCGGATCGAGCGGATCGGCGCCGCCCAGGGCGAGCTGCGCCTCGAAGCGGTCGGCTTCGGGCCAGGCCGAGCCGCCCGGAACGGACCGCTCCGGACCGTCGGCCTGGCCGCCGAAGCCGCTGTTTCCGGACGATTTCGAGGCGAACGGTTTCGAACCGAAGCCCTTGGAGCCGAACCGTTTCGAAGCCGACGGCTTCAAACCCGAGCGCTTCGAGCCAAAGCCGCCGGAAAACCCGCCGCGCCGGCCGGTTTCAGAAGTTGAGCGCTCGGACGTGGTGCGCTCCTCAGCCGGCCCTTCATCCGGCTCTATATCTGCATCGGCATCCGCAGCTTCGTCTGGCGACGAAAGCCGCTGCGGACGGGTCGCCGCCGGGCCCAGGGCCGACTTCGGCGCCGCATTGCCGGCTTCGATCGCACGCATCCGCGCGCGCAGCTCCTCGCGAAGCTGCGTGTCGCGGCCGGATTTGGGCATGGGCTGTCCGCCCTGCCCGTCCGGGTCTACGGCGCCGCCTTCGCGACGCCGATCGTCGTGCCGATCCGACGTCATAGAGCCTTAACCGTTCAGAGCCGGAACCATTCAGAGCCGGACGATCATTCCTCGACGGCTTCGTCGCGCGGGGCGTCGCTCGGGACGTACTTCTCGCGCAGGGTCGCTTCGAGACGGGCGGCCAGCTCGGGGTTCTCCTTGAGGTACTGGCGGGCGTTTTCCTTGCCCTGGCCGATGCGCTCGTCGCCGCAGCTGTACCAGGCGCCCGACTTCTCGACCAACTTGGCTTCCACGCCCATGTCGATCAGTTCGCCTTCGCGCGAGATGCCTTCGCCGTAGAGGATCTCGGTCAGGACCTGCTTGAACGGCGGGGCCAGCTTGTTCTTGACGACCTTGATCTTGGTCTGGTTGCCGATGATCTCGTCGCCCTTCTTGATCGCGCCGATGCGGCGGATGTCCAGGCGCACCGAGGCGTAGAACTTGAGCGCGTTGCCGCCGGTGGTCACTTCCGGGCTCTGGCCCGGCATCATCACGCCGATCTTCATGCGCAGCTGGTTGATGAAGATCACCAGAGTGTTGGAGCGCTTGATGTTGCCGGTCAGCTTGCGCAGCGCCTGGCTCATCAGACGGGCCTGCAGGCCCGGCAGCTGGTCGCCCATTTCGCCTTCGATTTCGGCCTTCGGGGTCAGCGCGGCGACCGAGTCGACCACCACCATGTCCACCGCGGCCGAACGCACCAGCATGTCGGCGATTTCGAGCGCCTGCTCGCCGGTGTCGGGCTGCGAGACCAGCAGATCGTCGATGTTGACGCCGAGCTTGCCGGCGTAGATCGGGTCGAGCGCGTGCTCGGCGTCGATGAAGGCCGCCGTGCCGCCCTTCTTCTGGCACTCGGCGATGGCCTGCAGGGTCAGCGTGGTCTTGCCCGAGGATTCCGGACCATAGATTTCGACGACGCGACCCTTGGGCAGGCCACCGATGCCGAGGGCGATGTCGAGCATCAACGAGCCGGTGCCGATGACTTCGGCGGCTTCGACGGCGCGGTCGCCCATGCGCATCACCGAGCCCTTGCCGAACTGCTTTTCGATCTGGCTAAGAGCGGCGGAAAGGGCGCGCTTTTTGTTCTCGTCCATGGTGGTGTCCTTAAGTCGTGTCGTGGTGAGAGGGAAGTTAGAGGAGGCGGATCGCAGAGGCTGAGACCGCGTCGCCTGGAAGCAAATTATCGCTCGCCGCAGCGGCGGTCAGCCGGGCGGCCGCTTGTGCCGGGGTCGGATTTCCCCGCGAAAACGCCGCGGAAATCGACTCGTCCAGGCCTTGCAGGGCAGCTTGTGCGGCCGGCACGGCGGCGCAGGCGCGCACCGAGCCATAGCGATCGACATTGGGATCGGGCTTGGCGCGTGCCATCAGCGATTCGGCCGGACCAGGCCGCAGTACAGGCCCTCGATCGCGAAATCCTGATCGGGCTGGACCTCGATCGGCGCATAGTCGGGGTTGCGCGGCAGCAGGCGGATGCGGTCCTTGCCGATCTTCAGCAACTTGACGGTGATTTCGTCGTCGATGCGCGCGACCACGATCTGGCCCGAGCGCGCGTCGCGGGTGCGGTGCACGCCGATCAGGTCGCCGTCGAAAATGCCTTCGTCGCGCATCGAATCGCCCTTGACCTTGAGCAGGTAGTCCGGCGACGGGAAGAACATGTTGCGATCGAGCAGGACGTAGTTGTCGGCACCCGCGTCCGCACCGATCGGCGCCCCGGCGGCGACGCGGCCAAGCACCGGCAGGCGGATCGCCTCCTCGTTCGCCGAGCTCACGCCCATCGAGATCAGGCCCAGCTCGCGTTGCGCCTGCGGCGGCGGCTGCAACACGCGGATGCCGCGCGCCCGGCCCGGCATGCGTTCGATCGCGCCGGCGGTCTCGAGCGCATCGAGGTGGTACTGCGCCGCGCGCACGCCCTTGAAGCCGAAGGCTTTGGCGATTTCGGTCTGCGACGGCGGGAAACCCTCGGTGTCGATGCGCTCGGCGATCATCGCGAGGATGGCTTGCTGGGTGTCGGTCAGGCTCATGGTTAGTAGTATTACTACTAACAAACTACGAGGGCAAGTGTCTCCGCCAAGCATTTAATTGACAAAGTCAAACATCTAACTAGTCTGGCCTTCGTCCTGCCTATCTCTACGAGCCCCTTCATGACCGGTGCTGCCGAGACCGCCGACGTCGATGCCGTCCGCGCCTTCAACCGTTTCTATACCCGCCGGATCGGCGTGCTGCAGGAAGACCTGCTCGACAGCGCGTTCCCGCTGACCCAGGCGCGGGTGCTGTTCGAACTCGCCCAGCGCGAGCCGGTCGCCGCGCGCGAAATCGGCGAGGTGCTCGGCCTCGACCCGGGCTATCTGAGCCGCATTCTGCAGGGCTTCGCCGGCGACGGTCTGATCGACAAGGCCCGCTCCGAGCAGGACGCGCGCAGCTTCGTGCTGACTCTGTCGGCGAAAGGCCGCGAAGCCTTCGCCGCGCTCGACCGCAGCTCGCACGAGTCGACCGCGGCGATGCTGTCGGCCTTGTCGACGCTGGATCGCGACCGCTTGTTGCGCGCAATCCGCGAGGCCGAACAGGCCTTATCGACGCCGTCGCTGCCGGCTGCGCAGCGCTTGCTGGTGCGCGAGCACCGGATCGGCGACATCGGTTGGGCGATCGAACGCCACGGCCGGCTGTACGCGGACGAGTACGGCTGGAACGGCGAGTTCGAAGCCCTGGTCGCCACTTTGTTCGCGCGTTTCGCGACCCGCCATGACCCGCAATACGAGCGCTGCTGGATCGCCGAACTCGATGGCGAACGCATCGGCTGCGTGTTCGTGGTCCGCAACGAGGACGATGCCGCGACCGCGCAATTGCGCTGTCTGTTGGTCGACCCGCGCGCACGCGGCCTGGGCGTCGGCCGACGTCTCGTCGAAACCTGCATCGCCTTCGCGCGCGGCGCCGGCTATCGGCGGATGCTGCTGTGGACCAACGACGTGCTGATTTCGGCGCGGAAGATCTACGAAGGCTGCGGCTTCAGCCTGATCGAACAGGCGCCGCACCACAGCTTCGGCCATGACCTGGTCGGCCAGGTCTGGACGCGCGCGTTGGATTGATCGAGCGGGACGGATCTGAGTGAGACGGATCGAGCGGGACAGATCTGGCCGGGTCGAAGCCGGCCCACCGATGGATCGGCGTAACCGGCGCGGCGACCGAGTCGGCGGATTCGCCACGCTAGCCGGACCGGGTCGCGCCTGGCGACCACGAGTGCCGAAGCGCCCGCTGCCGCATCAGCTCGTCAGCGACTGCATCGCGTGCAGCGCCGCGGCGACGGTCTTGCGCCGCACCGCTTCGCGATCGCCGTCGAAATGGAAGACCTCGGCCATCGGGTAACCGCCGCGGCGTTTCCAGGCGATCCAGACGGTGCCGACCGGCTTGTCGTCGGTGCCGCCGCCGGGGCCGGCGATGCCGGTCACCGCGACCGCGATGGTCGCGCCGGTATTGGCCAGCGCGCCGGACACCATTTCGATCACCGTCTCGCGGCTGACCGCGCCGTATTGCTCAAGGGTCTGCGGGCGCACGCTCAGCAGCGACTGCTTGGCCTCGTAGCTGTAGGCGACGATGCCGCAGCCGAACCAGGCCGAGGAGCCGGCGATGTCGGTCAGGGTCTTGGCGATCCAGCCGCCGGTGCAGCTCTCGGCGGTGACCAGCATGTGGTGGTTGAGGCGCGCCGCCTCGCCGAGTCGTTCGGCGAGGCCACGCAGGGCGGAGTCGCTGGTATCGGGCGTCATGGCGCCACTATAACGGGCGTCGCGGACGTGGCTTTGCCTGGACGGTCGGGATCGACGGCCGATTGGCGCGCAGGCCTCCCTGTGCGGCGCGCTATCCCTGTAGGAGCGGCGTGAGCCGCGACGGGGACGCGGGGTTGCATCGGGCGGCGACGTAGTTGCGGCTACGCGGTCGCGGCTTGCGCCGCTCCT
>NZ_JBQEOE010000073.1:0-12712 GCF_052045105.1 Lysobacter sp. 22409
GTTCGCAGCTAGCGCCGGGATTTTTCGATAGGACATCCTTGTCCTATCGAAAAACGGCGCACGTCCTGTGCGCCGCCCTCTGGGTCTTCAGGTGTTCTCGCGAATTCGGTACTGCGCCAAGCTCTTTTACGGCAACGGCAACGGCAACGGCAACGGCAACGGCAACGGCAACGCGGCAACGGCCGGGGCCGGGGCCGGGGCCGGGGCCAGAGCCAGGGCAGGGCAGGGCAGGGCACATCCCGATTACTTTTCCTCCGCCCACAAAAAAAGGCGGGCCGAAGCCCGCCTCAATTCGACTCGGATGATGCTTTTTATTAGAAGCGCATCGTCAGGCCCAGGGTGTAGTAGCGACCCAGGGTGTCGTAGTACTGCGGGAACGTGTTGCCGCTGTTGAAGCCGGTGCTGCCGATGTTGCTGCCCACGACCGGCGGCTTCTTGTCGGCGACGTTGTTCACAGTGAAGTTGATGCGAGCGTTCCACGGCAGTTCATAGGCCATGGTCAGGTCGAAGTAGTCGTACGAATCGATCGAGGTGTAGTCCGGGAACCACTCGATCGGACCCGGTTCGACGTCGACTGCGCTCAGGTGACGCCAGTTGAAGCCGAGCTCGAAGTCCTTGATCGACCACACCGCGCGGAAGTTCGACTTGTAGTCGTACACGATGCCGGCGATGACGTTGCACGAGACGCCGTAGACGCCGACGCAGTCGTGCTTGCCGACCTGCGGGTCGCCCTGGTAGTCGTAGGTATCGGTCTTGGTCAGATCGAGCGCGAAGTCCAGACGGCCCCAATCGTTGCTCAGCGGGATGCCGTAGCGAACGCCCAGGTCCCAACCGTCGGTGGTGATGCGGCCCTTGTTCGAGCGGTTGAGGAACGGACCGCGCGCTTCGCCGTTGAGCGAACCGTCGACCACTTCGCGCGCGCCGATCATCAGCTGGCACATCGGGTGGGTGATGCTGAGGGTCGGGTTGAACTCGCGGTCGTAGCAACCGAACAGCGCATCGCCGAGCACCGGACGGGTGATCGCGTCCTTGATGTCGATCTTCCAGTAGTCGAGGGTGATCGACAGCTCTTCCATCGGCTGCCAGACCAGACCCAGGGTCTGGGTGTCGGCCTTTTCCGGGCCCAGGATCGGGTTGCCGCCGATGAAGGCGTTAGCCTGACCCGCGCTCGGACCGTCGACGCCGCCCTGGCTGTCGAGGATCGCCTGCGGCACGCCGGTGGCGACGCAGAGCGCTGCGACCGAACCGGTCACGCCGCCATTGAGAGCCAGCTGCGAAGCTTCGCAGGGATCGACCGCGGTGTTGTCCAGACCGGTGACGACCGGCTGGAACAGCTCGTTGATGTTCGGGGCGCGGGTCGCGCGCTGGAACATGCCGCGGAAGCGCAGCGTTTCGATCGGAGCCCATTCCAGGCCGTACTTGTAGCTGCCGTAGTCGGTGTCGGTCTGGCCCGACTTGAACTCGGTGTGGCGGTAGCCGGCTTCGAAGTTCAAGGCGTGCGCGCCGGTCTTGCCGCTGATCAGCGGCACGATCGTTTCGAAGTAGGCCTCACGCAACTTCAGGCTGCCTTCGACGTCGGGATTGGCGCCGCCCGAGCCCTGCACTTCTTCCGGATCGCGCGAAGCCGCGTCGGCGCGGTTCAGCGCCGTCATCTTGCGGCCTTCCAGGCCGAACGCCATACCGATCGGGTAATCGGCCCACGGGCTCTTGAAGTTGTCGCCCAGGTCGCCGTTGACCGAACCGGACCAGACTTCCTGTTCGACGCGCTGGGTGGCGAAGGTCAGCACTTCGAGGAACTTCTTCGAGTTCGGGCTGATCGTGCCTTCCACGCCCCACAGGTTCAGCGGGGTGCAGCCGTTGGTCGGGTCGACGCAGTTGACGCCGTCGGTCGACAACAGGGCCTGCTGGGTGCGGGCCTTGGACAGGAAGCCGGCCGACACGGTCAGCTGATCGGCTTCGCCGTGCGACCAATAGGCGTCATAACGCCAGCGGTCGTTGATCTCGCCGCGCAGGCCCAGGGTGGCCTGGAAGACCTTGTTCTGGAAGTCGGTCGAGCGGGTGCCGAGCTCGGTCGTACGACGGTTCAAGGTGGTGTTGACGGTGGTCGGGCTGCCGACGACGCAGTCGCCCGCGGCCACGCCGAACTGGGTGCAGATCTGCTGACGCGCCGGCTCCGGAATCAGCGGGTTGCCGATGCCCAGATCGAAACGGCCGCCGAACAGGCCGCCCGGGGCGATCTGCGAGAACACGTTCGAGCGCGTGTAGAGCAGCTGGGTGTAGGCCTCGGCGTGCTCGTTGATCTCGTAGCGGCCCAGTGCGGTGGCCTGCCAACGATCCAGCGCGGTCTGGTTGAAGTTGAACGGGTTGTAGTTGAACGGCGTGACGATGCGATCGAAACGGCCGGTGGCCGGATTGATCTGGCCGAGCGGACCGACGCGGGTCGGGATCGAGGTGCCCGAACCGCCGGCTTCGCCGTTGGTCGAGTCGAGGTTGAACTCGGAGAAGCCGCGCGAACCCTGCAGCAGCGGGTCGTTGTCGGTCTTGCCCAGGCTCAGCACGAAGTTGCCGCGGCCGTCGTCCAGGTTCATGCCCAGGGTGACGGTGGTGTTGCGGCGGTCGCCGTCCTGCTTGCTGGACTGGCCGTAGCTGGTGTTGACCTCGACGCCTTCGAAGTTGCGCTTGAGGACGAAGTTGACCACGCCCGAGACGGCGTCGGCGCCGTACACGGCCGATGCGCCGCCGGTGACCAGGTCGACGCTGTCGATCAGCGCGACCGGGATGACGTTGGTGTCGACCACGCCGAACAGGTTGAACGGAACGACGCGGCGGCCGTCCATCAGCACCACGGTGCGGTTGTCGCCGAGGCCGCGCAGGTTGATCGTGGCGCCGCCGTTGGCGCCGTTGTTGGTGCCGGGACCGATGGCCGGCACGGCGCCGGGCAGGACCTTGAGGAAGTCTTCGGCGGTGACCGGCTGGTTGCGGTCGATCTCTTCGCGATCGACGGTCATGACCGGGCTGTTGGTGGTCAGGCCGGGAATGGAAATGCGGCTACCGGTGACCTGGATGCGATCCAGGGTGGTGGCGTCTTCAGCGGGCGCTGCGGCGGGTGCCGCGGCGTCCTGGGCGGAGGCAAGGCCGGTGCCGGCCAGGCTGGTCGCGCCCACGCACAACGCGAATACGATCGCGTCGCGCAGTTTGGTGGTCTTCAGGGTCATCTCTCTCTCCAAGTCTGTCCTGAACGAACGGGTCCCAAGCAAAGGGGCTAGCCAAACGGCGCATACGTAAAGGCCTAAATTGGCAAAGCCGGCCCGATAGTAGACGCCTTGGCCGAGTAATTAAAGTGTTGTTAAGTGCTTTTTTGTCGCAAAAGCCCCTGCGACCAGGTTTTCGGGGCACAAAAGAAAACGGCCTCCCGAAGGAGGCCGTTCTCGTGTTGCGGCAACGCGTGGTGCTTAGAAGCGCTGCTGGTACTTCATGTACACGAAGCGACCGATGTCGAACTGGCCCTGGTAGGACACGTTCGCGCTCGGCTGGCTGTACACGGTCGGGCCGACGTGATCGAACACGTTGTTGGCGCCGAGCGCGACAGTCGCATTCCACGGGGTCGCGAAGCGGACTTCGAGGTCGTGGAAGGTGTTGGAACCGAGCTTGTTGGTCGGACGGGTCTGAGCCGGGTTGGCGGCGCGGAAGGTCGGGTTGTCGCACTCGCTCGGGAAGAGCGTGGCCGACAAGCAGGTTTCCTTCATCGACGAGTAGTAACGCGCACCCCAGGTCGCGCTGACCGGGCCCTTCTCCCAGCTCAGGCTGGCGTTGGAGCGGACACGGAACGTGCCGACGAAGCCCGGCGACGTCGCGTAGCCGACCAGCTGCTGCGGCAGGGTCGTCGGGTTGGTGTCGGTCTTGATCTCGTCCTGCGTGGTGTAGGTCGTCTGCCAGTTCAGGTTGAAATTGCCGACCTGCGTGGGCAGGCGGTAGTTCAACTCGAAGTCGTAGCCTTCGGTCTCGCGATAACCAGCGTTGATGCTGGTGAAGTTCAGGCTGTTGACATAGCCCAGGACCGGATCGCGGGTGAAGCCGGCGCAACGCGCAGCGTCGTTCTGAAGGTAGCAGTCGTTGAGCATCTGCGTCGGCGTGTCGGCGACGATGGTGTCTTCGATCTTGATCGTCCACCAGTCGAGGCTGACGTTCAGGCCTTCGACGAAGCCCGGGCTCCAGACCAGACCCAGCGTCTTCGATTCCGAGGTTTCCGGAATCAGGTTCGGGTTCGCACCGGAGAAGAACGCCACCGGCGTCTGCGCGTTGGTGCCGGTCGCCGGGACGAAGCCCTGCTGCAGCTGACGGAAGGTCGCTGCGTTGACGATATCGGCCGAGCAACGCGCGTTGCCGCGAGCGGCGCCGAAGGTCGTGTCGCAGGGATCGGTGAAGAACGAGAAGGTCTGCGAACCGCCACCGTACAGATCGTTGATGGTCGGAGCGCGGAAGCCTTCAGCCCAGGTGCCGCGGACCAGCAACGAGTCGATCGGCTTCCACTTGAAACCGAACTTGTTGTTGACCGTGTCGCCGAAGGTGTCGTAGTCCGAATAACGGCTGGCGACGCTGAAGCTCAGCTCCTTGGCGCCCGGCAGATCGGCGAGCAGCGGGATGGCGAGTTCGACGAAGAACTCATCGACCTTGTACGAACCTTGGGTCGGACCGCCGGCGAGGGTGGTCGAGTTGCCGGTCACGGCCTGCGCGTCGGGGATGAAGCGACCCTGTTCCTTGCGGTGTTCATAGCCGACCGCGAAGCCCAGGTCGCCGCCCGGCAGGGCGAACAACGAGCCGGCGAGGTTGGCGCTGTACACGCTGGTTTCGGTCTCGCCGCTCGAGTTCAAGCGCTGGAACAGGAAGTCCTGCAGTGCCTGGTTGCCGGTGAGGCCGCCGTCGCCGGTACGGCCGAACGGGATGAACGGATTCCACGGCACGCACTGGGTCAGCGGGATCGGGCTGGCGGCCGAGCCGCACTGGACGACGCCGTTGGCATTGAGGAACGACGGGCCCACCGCTTGCTTGGTGCGCTCGATGTTCAGGTTACCGTAGTTTTCCTGGGTGACCTTGTTGTTGTTGTACAGGTAGCCCACGTCCCAATCGAAGGTGCGCTCGCCGATATCGAAGTTGCCTTCGAGGCCGGCGGCGAAGCGCCAGGTGGTCGAGGTGGGCTTGTCGGTACGCGGGATTTCCCAGGTACGGCGCCAGAAGTTGACGTCCTGCGGAGTGGCGAAGCCGTGCTTGGTGCCGACCGGGTTGTAGTAGCTGTCGCGTGACATGCGGAAGCCGCCCGGGATCGGACCGGCCGAAGCGCTCTGGAACGGATAGCCGGCGACCTGACGCTCTGCATCGCGCGACGAGTACAGGATGTCGCTGCGGAAGCGCAGCTTGTCGTTGATGTCGAACACGCCGTTGACGAACAGCGAGCGGCTTTCCAACGGCGTACGCAGGTGCGTCTGCAGGTTGGTGTTGCTCTTGTCGATCGGCGAACCGTTCGGATCGGCAGCGGTGCCGCCGGTGTTCGAGTTCTGGGCGTGGTAGTTGGCGATGTTGCGGTAATCGGCGCCGGCGTTCAGCACGCGGTTGCCGCCGAGCGCGGTCGGCAGGTTGATCACGCCCCACTGGCTGACCGTGGTCCAGCCACGGGTCGGGTGCATGCCGCCCTGCGGATAAGCCGAGAATTCGCGGTCGCCCGAGAACACGGCTTCTTCCTTGCGGTATTCGACGGCGGCGGTCAGCGAACCGCGGTCACCGGTGAAACCGAGGACGAAATCGGCGCGCGTGGTTGCGCCGTCGCCCTGGCTGTACTGGCCGTAGTAGGCGTTGGCGGTGGCGCCTTCGAAGTTGGTGCGGGTGATGATGTTGACCACGCCGGCGATGGCGTCGGAGCCGTAGATCGACGAGGCGCCGTCCTTCAGCACTTCGATACGTTCGACCGCGGCGGTCGGGATCAGCGAGACGTCCTGGAGACCGCTGGTGCTGATGCCCAGGCGCTTGCCGTTGACGAGGATCAGGGTGCGGGTGGCACCGAGGTTACGCATGCTGATGAACTGGCCGCCGACGTTTTCGCCGGCCGACAGCGGCATAGCGCGGCTGATCGCCGGTGCGCCGACTGCAGAGATGTTCTGCAGGATTTCGGCGACCGACTGGAAGCCTTGCTTTTCGATATCCGCGCGGGTGATCGACAGAACCGGCTGTGCGGTTTCGAGATCGACCTGACGGATGCGCGAACCGGTGACCTCGATGCGGTCGAGGGTGGTCGCTTCCTTCTGGGCGGGGGCGCTCGCTTCCTGCGCGCCGGCGGCACCTGCGAGGGCCGTCGAACCCACTGCGAGCGCGAAGGTAATCGCGTCGCGGAGCTTGGTGGTTTTAAAAGTCATTCTCTCTCTCCGAATCGGTCTGGTGTACCCGTGTATCCCGCCGGAGGAGTCAAATCAGACGCCAAGGCCGGCAAGGTTCGCCGATCCTAACCGCGCCTTCGGAAAAATTAAAGTGTCGTTAAGCGTCTATTTGTGACGTATGCGGCGTGGGGGCTGTGAGCCAGTCTCCACCGTACTTTCGCGTACATTTTCTGGGAGCGACCATCACGTTCGGCTAATGTGCCTATTCAGCTAGCTGACGGGGTCGAGTGAAGCGGGCATGGCTAGGCGGCAGGCGCGAGGAGATATCCGCTGCGCCGTGGGTGGAGCGAAGTACGCTCGTCGTCGAAAACTCGTCCCTGGACGATCACTTCGCCGCCGCGAGCAGGCAGAACGGCTGGCGACGCCAGGCCGATGCGCAGTTCTTCGCCGCCGCGGCCGTCATGGCCGAGGTCGCTCAGGAGATGTTTTGAAGGAGGCGTGCCGCCTCGGATCGACAGAACCGGTCGGGTCGGGACCCGATCAGAGATCCTGCTCGTAGCGGACGTAGGGCACGGTGCCTTCGTCCTTCTCGCCGTTGCCCGGGGCGAACGGGTTCTTGCCGCGCGTGACGACGTTTTCAGCGCCGACGGTGAGCTGGCCGCTCCAGGGCGTGCGCCAGGTCAGGCCGACGCCGAGACCTTCCCACTGGCCGGGGCCGGGGGTGTCGACGACGCGACCGATGATATTGGCGCCGAAATTGCCGATGCCGGCACCGAGGGTGAGGCTCTTGCTGCTCCAGCGATCGGCCAGGCCGGGCATCTCGCCGGCCGGGATCAGGCGCGCACGCGCCCAGGTGCCGCCGATCGAGACCAGGGCGTCGCCGCTACCGACGTTCTTCTGGCCGTAGACGGTGAGGGTGTTCTGGTCGACGCGGCTCGTGCGGCTGTTCGGGCTCAACCAGGCCGGCATGGTGTCGCGGCCGGTACCGACGGCGACGCCGACGCGGCCGCCGGGGCGGCTGATGCTGGCGCCGGCGGAGACCTGACGGCTGTCGTTGCGAGCGTCGTCCTCGTCGAGGGAGGCGAGCAGGCAGTGATTGGCGAGGTTGCCGACCACGCCGGCCAGGCCGGTCTTGCGATCGCAGACCAGGCCGAGGCCGTCGCCGCCATCGAGGCCGAGCGCCGCATCGAAGGTGTTGTTGCCGGATTTCCAGCGTATGCCGGCCGCCTGGTTGCTGGCGGGCTCCAACTGCAACAGGTATTCGAGCTTGCCGTTGTTCTGGTTCCAGACCGGCAGATAGGTGGTGTCCGCACGCTTGCCCGGCAGTGCCTGCGCATGCGCGCCCGCAGCCACGCCGAAGGCGAGCGACAGGACAAGCGGCAATTGGCGCAGGTGCTTGAGCATGGATTCTTTAGGAGTGCGGACCGTCGTTATGACCGGGTGAAGCCGGCCAAGTTCCCCATTTCTTGCCGGCCGACTATAGCCGGTTTATGTTTATTTAACAATCGGGACGATGTCTCAAATCCGACCGATTCGCCCTCACTGTAGCCGGTCCGGAGCCTCTATTTCATGGGCTGCGGCGGCAAACAGGCCGGCAATTTGGTTGCGGTCGAAACCATAGCGCTGGCCGCAGAACTCGCAGCGGATCTCGGCCTCGCCGTCGGCCGCGGCGGCCTCGGCTTCCTCCTGGCCGAGCGAGACCAGCATGGCCTCGACCCGCTCGCGCGAGCACGAGCAGGCGAAGCCCAGCGGCTTGCCGCCGAGCAACTGGATGCCGTCCTCGTGGAACAGCCGGGTCAGCAGGGTGTCGGTCGGCAGCTCGAGCAATTCCCCGGCGCTCAGGGTGTCGAACAGGGCGCCGACCCGGACCCAGCCGTCGTCGTCGCCCTCGTCGCCGGGCAGCTTCTGCAGCATCAGGCCGGCGGCCTGCCGTTCGTCGGCGGCCAGCAGCAAACGGGTCGGCAACTGCTCGGACTGGCGGAAATAGCCCTCGAAAGCGCCGGCGAGCGAGTCGGATTCGAGCCCGACCAGGCCTTGGTAACGGACCGGTTCGCGGCCGTGCAGGCCCGGGTTCTCGATGGTGATGGCGAGCATCGCGTCCGGCCCCATGCCGCGCAGGTCGCGCGATACCGTGCCGGCGTCCTCGTCGAGCTGGGCGATGCCGCGCAGGGTGCCTGCGGCCGTGCATTCGGCGAACAGGGTGCGCAGCGCGCCGTTGCCGCGCAACTGCACCGAAAGCCGGCCGTCGACCTTGGCGTGACCGGTGAACAGCGCCGCGGCCGCGGCCGCCTCGCCGAGCAACTCGGCCGCGGCGGCCGGGTAATCCGAGCGTTCGCGGATCTGCTGCCAGGTATCGTGCAGGTGGACGCGCACGCCGCGGACGCCGGCGCCTTCGATCAGAAAGCGGGTCAGGCGGTCGCGGTCGTCGGTGTGGGCGGCGGGGCGGGCTTCGGTCATCGTCGTACTCTCGGTCGCGCGGATCGTGCGGTTATGCGAATGCGGGACGCGGCATCGCGGATAATGCGCGGGTTCCTGTGAAGGGGGGTGGTAAAGCATGCCGATGCGTTCGGAGCGAATTTCAGCCGTGCTGGCATATGGGCGCTCGCGCGGCCACCGGGCAAGAGTGGGGACGGAGGCGATGCGGTGCAAGGCTTGACCGAGCGTATGTCCGCACCTCCCGGAGGCGAGCCGGCCGTGTCGGCGCCGCGCCCGCGGCGTCTGCAGCGTTGGCTGCGCTGGCTGGTCGCGTTGCCGTTCCTGTTCGTGCTGGCCTCGGTGCTGCAGGTCGCGACCCTGCGCTTCGTCGATCCGCCGTTCTCGGCCTTCATGATGATCCGCCAGCTCGAAGCCTGGGGCTCGGGCGATTTCGGGTTTCGTCTCGCCCACGATTGGCGCGACCTCGAGGAGATGTCCTCGAACGTGCCGGTCGCGCTGGTGGCGTCGGAAGACCAGAATTTCGCCGAGCATTTCGGCTTCGACCTCAAGGCGATCGAGAAGGCGCGCAAGAACAATGCGCGCGGCCGCAAGGTCCGCGGCGGCAGCACTATCAGCCAGCAGACCGCGAAGAACCTGTTCCTGTGGAGCGGCCGCAGCTGGATCCGCAAGGGCGTGGAGGCCTGGTACACCTTGCTGATCGAGTCGATGTGGTCCAAGCACCGGATCATCGAGATGTACGCCAACTTCGCCGAGTTCGGCGACGGCGTATACGGCGCCCAGGCGGCGGCGCGCACCTATTACCGCAAGGACGCGCGCCAGCTCGGCGCGGCCGAAGCCGCGCGCATGGCCGCGGTGCTGCCGAACCCGAAGCGCTACAGCATTTCCCGGCCCGGCCCCTACGTGCAGCGCCGCGCCGGCGCGATCCAGCGGCAGATGCGTTCGATCGGCGGCAACGGCTATCTGAAGCAAATCGAGTGAGTCCGGATCGAATGCGTGCGGATTGAATGAGCAGGGTCGAGCCGGCCGCCGCCCGGCGGATCGGCCCGAGGTCGCGGCGTCTGCGCCGCCGCCGATCGGCGATCACATCGGCGCGGCCGGCGTCGCCGCTACTATGTCGGGCATGAATCGCGATCTAGTCACCGTCGTCCTGGCCGCCTTCGACGAGGCGCCCAGCCTGCCGTTGCTGCAGCCGCGCATCGCCGCGGCCCTGGATGCGCTGGCCGCGCAGGGCGTCGACGGGCGGGTGCTGTATATCGACGACGGCAGCCGCGACCGCACCTGGGAGATCCTGCAGGGCATCGCCGCGGCCGATCCGCGGGTCGCGCTGCTGCGGTTGTCGCGCAATTTCGGCAAGGAAGCGGCCTTGACCGCGGGCCTGGACCGGGTCGAGCAGGGCGCCGCCCTGATCCTCGATGCCGACGGCCAGGACCCGCCGGAACTGATCCCGCAGTTCGTCGCCAAGTGGCGCGAAGGCTACGACGACGTCTACGGCACGCGCCTGGAGCGCGAGGGCGAGGGTTGGTTCAAGCGCGCCACCGCGCATGCCTTCTATCGCGTGATCGGGCGGCTCTCGCGCACGCCGATCCCCGCCGACACCGGCGACTTCCGCCTGCTGTCGCCGCGCGCGCTCGACGCGCTGCGGCAACTGCGCGAGCGCCACCGCTTCATGAAGGGCCTGTTCGGCTGGGTCGGCTACAACCGCATCGCCTTGCCGTATCACCGCGAAGCGCGCGTGGCCGGGGCCAGCAAGTTCAACCTGTGGCGGCTATGGAACCTGGCGCTGGAAGGCATCACCAGTTTCTCGACCGCGCCGCTGCGCCTGGCGACCTACCTGGGCCTGGCGACCGCGCTGGTGGCCTTCGCGTTCGGCGCCAAGGTGGTGTTGAAGGCGCTGCTGTTCGGCGACCAGGTCCAGGGCTGGCCGACGATGATGGCGGTGATCCTGTTCCTTGGCGGCGTGCAGCTGATCGCGCTGGGCCTGATCGGCGAGTACCTGGGCCGGCTGTACGAAGAATCGAAACAGCGGCCGCTTTACCTCATCGACACCTGGCAGCCCGCGCCAGGAGTATCCTCGGACCAGACACGGTTTCCCCAGTTCGCGGAAGGAGACAGTCATGCGCACCGTAAGACAGTTGTTGGAGGCGAAAGCGCCTGAGATCCATGCGATCGGTCCCGACGCGCCGGTCATCGACGCGATCCGGCTGATGGCCGAAAAACGCATCGGCGCGGTGCTGGTGATGGACGGCGCGCGATTGGCCGGGATCCTGTCCGAGCGCGACTACGCCCGCAAGATCGTATTGCAGGGCCGGTCCTCGGCCGATACGCCGGTGCGCGCGATCATGACCGCCGAGGTCGTGGTGGTTGGGCTGGGCGACAGCGCCGACCATTGCATGCAACTGGTGACCGACCAGCGCATCCGCCACCTGCCGGTGGTCGACGGCGGCCGCGTCGTCGGCGTGGTATCGATCGGCGACCTGGTCAAGGCGGTGATCGAGGACCAGCAGGTCGAGCTGGATCAGCTGCAGCGTTACATCGCTAGTTAAGTCCGCGCCAGCCAAGAGCGGCGCCAGCTGAGGGGGCGGCAGGCGATGCCGCCGCGCCGCGATTCGCTGTCGGCGCCCGGCGGTGCACGCACGGCCGCGGCGGCGACGATCCATTCGCAGGAAACCTGCGCGCGATGGGATGATGTCCGTCCCGCGTCATTCCTGTGAAGGATCACCATGAGTCGATACCGTTTCGCCGCCATGCGCCTGCCCGTCGTTGTCCCCTTTGTCGTGGCCCTGATCGTCGCGGCTATGGCCGGATGCACCGCGTCGTCCAACCCGCCTGTCGAGGCGGACAAAGCATCTGCCAAGACGCCCGACAAGGCGGCCGCTGCGAAGCCGGCGAGCCCGCCGCAGCGCCCGGCGCAGGCGAGCGTCGCCGACGACGGCAAGCGCATCGACGTGGCGAGCGCGGTGCTCGATTTCCCGATCGAGGCGGCCGATGTGTTCGACGGCCGAGTGCTGCGGATCGATCGGGTCGCTATCCTGGGGCAGGAAGATCGCGGCGAGCGGTTCGACCTGTTGTTGCGCATCGAAGGGCCGAGCGATCCGAAGGCCGAGGGTGGGCGTTGCCGCGACGGGCGCGAGATCGTACTGCGGGAGATCTCCTTCGACGGTAACGACAACATGATCACCGGCTCGCAGGACTACCAGTCCTGCCTGAAGCGGATCCGCCCGGTCGCCGAACGCCGCTTTCCCGACGGGCGCGTCGAATACGACCTCAAGCATACCTATCCCGCCGGCGATACCTGGGACGTGTACCTGAAGTACGACCTCGCCCATCCGGGCGCCGGCGTGACGATGTAGGCGCCCAGCGAGATTCATCCCGATGTTGCGGATCCGTCCTGTGTAGGAGCGACGTGAGTCGCGACCGCGGGGCTCCCAATCGCCGTGGTCCTTTCGATGCTGTCGCTGTCGTGTCGCCGTTGCCGTTGTCTTGGCCTTGGCTGTTGCTGTGCGCCGATTCGCACTAGCGAAGGTAATGGAAGACCCGGAGGGCGGCCCGCATGGATGCGGGCCGTTTTTCATCGGGACATGGATGTCCCGTATGAAAAATCCCTGCGTCAGCATCGATCGTGCGGGCTGGTGATTCAAAACAAAAGCATTTTTCTTTGGTGACTTTCTTTTGTTGCTTTAGACAAAAGAAAGTTACCCGCCGCTTTAGTGGCGGAAGCTTTTATCGTTTGATCTTGCTTCCATTAAAGCCACAGGCAAGTGCGAAGTACCCCTGTAGGAGCGACGTAAGTCGCGACTACGCTCTGCCGGCCTCCGGCGCAACCCTTCAAGAAAGAGCAGAGCTTCCGTCCGCTACGCGGCCGGGTTACTTTCTTTTGCTAAGCCCAAAAGAAAGGTAACCAAAGAAAAGGG
>NZ_JBQEOE010000074.1:0-11866 GCF_052045105.1 Lysobacter sp. 22409
TCCGATAAGACGTCCCTGTCTTATCGGAAAACGCCGCACGTCCTGTGCGGCGCCCTCCGGGTCTCCAGGTGTTCTCGCGAGTTCGGCACTACGCCAAGCTCTGTAGCAACGGCAACGGCAACGGCAACGGCAACAAAACACTATCGCCGGGCGATCAGCCGCGTAATGCCACAGCCTCGCGCGCCAGCGCCTCCACCTTGCCCCAATCGCCGGCCTTCACCGCCGCCGCGGGCGCCACCCACGAACCGCCTACGCAGGGCACGTTCTTCAACGCCAGGTACTCGTGCGCATTGTGCACGCCGATGCCGCCGGTCGCGCAGAACCGCAGTTCCGGCAGCGGGCCGCCGATGGCTTTCAACGCCGTGGCGCCGCCGATCGATTCGGCCGGGAAGAACTTGAGCTGGGTGTAGCCGTGCTCGAACAAGGCCATCGCTTCCGACGCGGTCGCCACGCCCGGCAGCCACGGCAGGTCGATGTCGCGCGCGGCGGCGATCAGGCCCGGCGCGCTGCCCGGCGACACCGCAAAGGTCGCGCCGGCCTTGAGCGCATCGCTGAAGTCGGACGGCTTGCGCACGCTGCCGACACCGACCGCGGCGCCTTCGACTTCGGCGGCGATCGCGCGTACCGCGTCGAGCGCCACCGCGGTGCGCAGGGTCACTTCGATCGCCGGCAAACCACCGGCGACCAGCGCGCGCGCCAACGGCACGGCGTCCTTCAGGTCGTCGATCACCAACACCGGCACCACCGGCGCAAGCGCCAACACGGCGGCGACGCGCGCTTGCAGATCCTGCATCGAACTCATTGCCTCACTCCTGTCGTTCGGCGCGTCGCGCTCAAGCGCGCGCAGCCACTTCGTCGATATGCCTGAGCAGGTCGGCCGGGTCTTCGTAAACACGGAAGGCGCCGGCGCGCTCGAGTTCTTCCTGACCGTAGCCGCCCGAGAGCAGGCCCACGCCGAGCGAACGCGCGCGACGCGCGGCGAGCAGATCCCAGATGCTGTCGCCGACCACGATCGAATGTTCGATGTCGGCGCCGAGTTTGTCGGCGGCGGCCAGGAACAGATCGGGATCGGGCTTGGCGTGCTTGACCATGTCGCGGGTGATCACCGGGGTGATGTCGGGATCGACACCGAGTGCGACCAGATTATGGCGCGCGGTCTCCATGCGGCCGCTGGTGGCGATCGCCCAGGGAATCCGGTTCTCGGTCAGATAGGCGAGCAACTCGACCGCACCCGGCAGCGGACGGATCTGGGTCGCTTGCCGGCCATAGGCCTCGGCATGCAGACGGTGCAGACGCTCGATGCGTTCGGGGGTGATGTCGATGCCGGTCTCGCGCAGCAGGATGTTGGTGAACAAACCACCGCTCATGCCGATCTTGCGATGGATGCGCCACACCGACAGCGGAATGCCGTCGGCGTCGAGCGCCTGTTTCCAGGCGAGCACGTGCTGGTAAACGCTGTCGACCAGGGTGCCGTCGAGGTCGAACAAGAAGGTGGTGCGTGCGGGAGCGGGCATGAGGGTCCGAAGGTTGGGAATCAGGGATTCGGGTGGACGATCACAGCGGCAGCGCGCCGAACACGCCGGCGCCCCGGTCGGCGGGTGCGGCGTAGTCGCGGAACGCGGCGAACAGCTCGCGGCCAAGGCCGACGTGGTGCGAGGACAGGTCGACGATCGCGTTCTCGCGCTCGCTCCAGTCCACCGGCGCCAGCACACTGAGGGTTCCGGCGATCGCATCGACACGCAGCACGTCGCCGTCGCGCAGCTTCGCCAGCGGGCCGCCGCAAGCGGCTTCGGGGGTGACGTGGATCGCCGCCGGCACTTGGCCGGAGGCGCCCGACATGCGGCCGTCGGTGACCAGAGCGACGCGATGGCCGCGCTTTTGCAGCACGCTCAAGGTCGGGGTGAGCTGGTGCAATTCCGGCATGCCGTTGGCGCGCGGGCCCTGGAAACGTACGACCACGATCACGTCGCGGTCGAGTTCGCCCTGCTCGAAGGCCTGCTTGACCTGATGCTGCTCGGTGAACACGCGGCACGGCGCTTCGACCGTCCAGCGGTCTTCCGGCACCGCCGAGACCTTGATCGCGGCGGTGCCGAGATTGCCGTCGAGCACGCGCAAGCCGCCGTCGACTCGGAACGGTTCGCTGACGGGACGCAACACCGCGGTGTCGGCGCTGGTCGGCGCCGACGGCACGTGCATGACGTGGCCGGCCTCGTCGAGACGCGCCTCGATGCGGTAACGCGCCAGGCCCGGGCCGGCGACGGTTTCGACATCGCCGTGCAGCAGACCGTGGTCGAGCAGTTCGCCGATCAGATAGGCCAGGCCGCCGGCCGCGTGGAAGTGATTCACGTCGGCGCTGCCGTTCGGATAGACCCGCGCCAGCAGCGGGATCGCCGAAGACAATGCGTCGAAATCTTCCAGCCGCAGTTCGATGCCGGCCGCCGCCGCCATCGCGATCAAGTGCAGCAGGTGATTGGTCGAGCCGCCAGTGGCGTGCAGGCCGATCACGCCGTTGACGATCGCGCGTTCGTCGACGATGCGGCCGATCGGCCGGTAGTCGTCGCCGAGCGCGGTGATCTGCGCGGCGCGCTGCGCGGCCTGCGCGGTCAGCGCATCGCGCAACGGCGTGTTGGGATGGACGAAGCTCGAACCCGGCAGGTGCAGGCCCATGAGTTCCATCAGCATCTGGTTGGAATTGGCGGTGCCGTAGAAGGTGCAGGTGCCCGGGCCGTGGTAGCTGCGCGCCTCGGCTTCGAGCAATTCCTCGCGCGAGGCGTCGCCGGTGGCGTAACGCTGGCGCACTCGCGATTTTTCGTCGTTCGGCAGGCCCGAGGTCATCGGCCCGGCCGGCACGAAGATGCCCGGCAGGTGACCGAAGTGCAACGCGCCGATCAGCAGCCCGGGCACGATCTTGTCGCACACGCCCAGGTACAGGGCGGCGTCGAACATGTCGTGCGAGAGCGCGATCGCGGTCGACATGGCGATGACGTCGCGCGAGAACAGCGACAGCTCCATGCCTTCGCGGCCCTGGGTGACGCCGTCGCACATCGCCGGCACACCGCCGGCGACCTGCGCGGTCGCACCGGCCTCGCGCGCGGCAGCCTTGAGCAGATCGGGAAACCGCTCCAACGGCTGATGGGCCGACAGCATGTCGTTGAACGAGGTGACGATGCCCAGGTTGGGCGCATGGCCCGAGCGCAGCGCGCTCTTGTCGCCGGGCGCGCAGGCGGCGAAACCGTGGGCGAGATTGCCGCAGGACAGACGTCGGCGTTGCGGGCCGCTGCTCAAGGCCGCATCGATGCGGGCGAGATAGGCATTGCGGCGCGCGCGGCTGCGTTCCTGGATGCGGTGCGTGACTTGCGCGACAACGGGATGCATTGGGGTATTCACGGGTACTCGATTCGTTCGGGGCGCCTGCGATGGCGCCGGCCAGTGCCCCCCTTCGAAAAAGGGGGGTTAGGGGGATTGGCTCTACCTACACCTTCCGGAGAAGCCGAGGCAAAAGCAAATCCCCCCGCGCCCGCCAAGCGGACGCAGCCCCCTTTCGAGAAGGGGGCGACAGCAAAGGCCTGAGCTTGGGAGGGGAGGGAGCCTGGGCCTGGCTGTCTGCGGAGTCCAAGAGTGCTGCGGACTCCAAGGGTGGAGCGAGAGAGACGGAACGTGGGACGTAAATCGGGAATCGGGAATCGGGAATCGGGAATCGGGAATCGGGAAATCAAATGCCGGAAGCAAACGGCGCGCAACTGGATCAGGGGCTCCAGTACAAGGTCGGCACGACCGGCGCGCCGCTGAGCACCGAACGAATCGGCAACGTGCTGCGCGGATCGCGCTGGGCGCCGTCGAGCACTGCGCGTTTTTTCTCGCCTTCGATGTGCAGGTACAAGGCCGGCGAGGTGAAGATCGCGCTGAGAGTCAACGTCATGCGCGGTTCCGGCATCGCCGCGGTGCGGATCGACATCACCGGTGCGCGGCCGCGCGGCTGCAGGCCGATTTCGCGCAAGGCCGGATTGTCGTAACCCAGGTCGGGGAACAACGAGGCCACGTGGCCGTCGTCGCCCATGCCGAGCACGGCGACGTCGAGCGGCAGACCTTCGTTGGCGATCTTGGTCAGCACCGGCATCAGCGCCGCTTCCGGGGTTTCGGTCGGGCGGTACAGCGGCAACAGGCGCGCGACGGCAGCGTTGTGCTGCAACAGGAATTCGCGCAGCAGGCGTTCGTTCGAACGCGGGTGCTCCGGCGGCAGCCAGCGCTCGTCGATCGGCAGCACGGTCACCCGCGCCCAGTCCAGGGTCTGGGTCGACAAGGCCTGGAAGAAGCGCTTCGGCGTATTGCCGCCGGACAACGCGATGCAGGCTTCGCCGTGGCGCGCGAGCGCGCCGCGCAGATCCGCCGCGACCTGTTTCGCCAAGGCTTGCGCGAGCTGCTCGCCGTCGTCGAACAGACGCTCGTGCAACGGCAGGGGCAAGGGTTCGATCACTTTCAGTCGCTCAGCCTGCATCTTCATGCCAGGTCCTCCCATCGCGTTCGATCAAGGCCACTGCGGCGCTCGGGCCCCAGCTGCCGGCGGTATACGGGCGCGGCGCGTCGGCGCTGGCGGCCCAGGCGGCGCGGATCGGGTCGATCCACTTCCAGGCCGCGTCGACTTCGTCGCGACGCATGAACAGCATCGGGTTGCCGCGCACCACGTCCATCAGCAGACGCTCGTAGGCATCGGCCTGACGCCCGCCGAACGCCGCGGCGAAACTCATGTCCAGCGGCACGTGGCGCAGGCGCAGGCCGCCGGGGCCGGGCACCTTGTTCATCAGCCACAGCTTCACGCCTTCGTCGGGCTGCAGGCGCAGCACCAGCTTGTTCGGCGCCAGCCGGCTGGAGGGGTCTTGTTCGGTGAGGTCTTCGAAGATCGAGTGCGGCACCTGGCGGAAGGTCACCACGATCTCGGACGAACGCTCGGCCAGGCGCTTGCCGGTGCGCAGGTAAAACGGCACGCCGGCCCAGCGCCAATTCTTCACTTCGGCCTTGATCGCCACGAAGGTTTCGGTGAGCGACTGCGCGCCGAGCTCCTGCGCATAGCCCGGCACCGCGCGGCCGTCGACCGCGCCGGCCTTGTACTGGCCGCGCACGGTGGATTGCGCGGCGTTGCCGTTCTCGATCGGGCGCAAGGCGCGCAGCACTTTCAGTTTCTCGTCGCGGATCGCGTCGGCGGCCAGCGACGACGGCGGCTCCATCGCGACCAGGCACAGCAGCTGCAGCAGATGGTTCTGGACCATGTCGCGCAGCGCGCCGGACTTGTCGTAGTACGGCGCGCGCGATTCCACGCCGACGGTTTCGGCGACGGTGATCTGCACGTGGTCGATGTGTTCGGCCTTCCACAGCGGCTCGAACAAGGCGTTGCCGAAGCGCAACGCGGTCAGGTTCTGCACCGTTTCCTTACCGAGGTAATGGTCGATGCGGAAAATCTGGGTTTCGGCGAACACGCGGCCGAGTGCGTCGTTGATCGCGTCGGCGCTGGCGCCGTCCTTGCCGAGCGGCTTCTCGACCACGACGCGGGTCTTGGGCCCGACCAGGCCGTGCGAGTGCAGCCGGTCGCCGACCACGCCGAACAGATCCGGGCCGACCGCGAGGTAGAACACGCGGACGCGTTCTTCGTCGGGGAACTCGGCGGCGAACTCGGGCCAGGCGGCGTCGGAGCTGAGGTCGAGGCGGCGGTAGTACAGCAGCGCCAGGAAGCCGTCGAGGGCGTCGCCGTCGCGCGCCTGCTCGCCGGCGAAATTCTGCAGCGCTTCGCGGATCTTGCCGCGGTAGTCCTCGTCGCTGCGCTCGTCGCGGGCGATCGCCACGATGCGGGTGCCGGCGACGATCTGGCCGTCGACATAGCGGTGGAACAAGGCGGGCAGAAGCTTGCGCAGGGCCAGGTCGCCGGTGCCGCCGAAAATCACCAGATCGAACGGGGCCAGCGGCGCCAGATGCGGGGCGTGGGAGGGGGTCGGCACGGAGTAGACACTCATGGGCGGGCTCGGACAGGTCTCGTTAGGAACCATACCAGTAAAGATACCAGTAAGATACCACTTCGACAAATTATCCATTTTTCAATCATTTACGCAGGCGAATCAGACACTTGTTGCTGCCAGTGGTCTGCGACTGGTATCTTTTTGCCATGCAGCCCTACTTGGTCAGCGAATTCCGCCGCCAGAGCGACGCCCGACGCGCGCCGGCTTATCAGCACCTGCGCCGGTCCTTGCAGCACGCGATCGAGAACGGCGAACTAACCGCCGGCCAGGCCCTGCCCGGCGAACGCGAGCTCGGCAAGCTGCTCGACCTGTCGCGGGTGACCGTGCGCAAGGCCATCGCCGGGTTGGTGGCCGATGGGCTGCTGGTGCAGCGCCAGGGTGCCGGCACCTTCGTCGCCGAGCGCATCGTCAAATCGTTCTCGCGCCTGACCAGCTTCACCGACGACCTGCGCGCGCGCGGGCTCGACCCGCGCTCGACCTTTCTCGAACGCGGCCTCGGCGAGGTCACCCCGGAAGAAGCGATGGCGCTGAACCTGTCGCCGGGCGCTGCGGTGATCCGCTATTACCGTCTGCGCACCGCTGACGGCGTGGCGCTCGCGCTCGAACGCACGGTGGTGCCGGCCTCGGTGATCGCCCATCCCGACTTCGTCGAGAACTCGCTCTACGAAGCCTTCGCGAAGCTCGGCATCCAACCGGCCCGCGCCCTGCAGCGCCTGCGCGCGATCGCGTTCGACGCCGAACAGGCACGCTTGATGAATCTGCCCGAAGGCGCCCCCGGCTTGTTCATCGAGCGCCGCACCTTCCTCGACGACGGCCGCGTCGTCGAGTTCACCCGATCCTTCTATCGCGGCGACGCTTACGACTTCGTCGCCGAACTGCAGAGCGAACCCACGCCGTGACCACAGACACCCTGCTCGACGCCACCAGTACGCGCATGTACGCCGAGGCGCAGGAAGCCGGCGATGCCGTCGCCCGCCAATTCGCCGCCAACGCCGACATCGTCGACGACCTAGCCGAACGCCTGCACAAACACCCGCCGCGCTTCATCGTCACCTGCGCGCGCGGCAGCTCCGATCACGCCGCTACCTACGGCAAATACTTGTTCGAGACCCAGCTCGGCCTGGTCACCGCCTCGGCCTCGCCCTCGGTCGGTTCGGTGTATGCGATCCAGCCCAAGCTCGACGGCGCCCTGTTCGTGACCGTGTCGCAATCGGGCAAGAGCCCGGACCTGGTGCGCAACGCCGAGATCGCCAAGGCCGCCGGCGCCCATGTCGTCGCCCTGGTAAACGTTACCGACTCGCCGCTGGCGCAGATCGCCGACACCGTGCTCGGCCTGCACGCCGGCCCGGAAACCAGCGTCGCGGCGACCAAGAGTTATCTGTGCTCGCTGGCCGCGCTGCTGCAGCTGACCGCGCGCTGGAGCAACGACGCCGCCCTGTTCAACGCCGTGCACGCCCTGCCCGATGCGCTGGGCGAGGCCTGGCGCCAGGATTGGTCGCCGCTGGTCGACGGCCTGGTCGATGCGCACAACCTGTTCGTGGTAGGCCGCGGCCTCGGCCTCGGCGCGGCCCAGGAAGCTGCGCTCAAGTTCAAGGAAACCTGCGGCCTGCACGCCGAGGCCTTCAGCAGCGCGGAAGTGCGGCACGGCCCGATGGCGATCGTCGGCCCCGGCTTCCCGGTGCTCGCCTTCGCCCAGGACGACGGCACCGGCGACGGCACCGTTGCAGTCGCCCGCGAGTTCCGCTCGCGCGGCGCGCCGGTGTGGCTGGCCGCGCCGGGCGTGCCGGGCGGCGACGTATTGCCGACTGCGCGCTCGGTGCATCCGGCCTTGACCCCGCTGCTGACCGTGGCGAGCTTCTACAAGGCGGTCAACGCCTTGTCGGTGGCGCGCGGGCACAACCCGGACCTGCCGCCGCATCTCAACAAAGTCACCGAAACGGTCTGAGGCCCAACATGTCCGCCACCGCGTTCGTCAACGGCCGCGTGCTCAGCGAGCGCGGTTTCGAGTCCGACCTCAGCGTCATCGTCGAGGAAGGCCACATCGTCGCGGTGGTGCCCGGCCCGGCGCCGAGCGGGGCGCAAACGGTGGACCTGCACGGCCAGTACCTGGTGCCGGGCTTCATCGACACCCAAGTCAACGGCGGCGGCGACGTCCTGCTCAACGACACGCCCACGATCGACGGCATCCGCCGCATCGCCGAGGCCCATCGCCAGTACGGCACCACCGGCCTGCTGCCGACCCTGATCAGCGACGACGTCGAGGTGATGGTCGCGGCGATCGACGCCGTGCGCGAGGCGATCCAGCAGGGCGTGCCAGGCATCCTCGGCATCCATCTGGAAGGCCCCTACCTCGCCGCGGCGCGCAAGGGCGTGCACAACCCGGACAAATTCCACACCCCGGACGAGGCCGAACTCGACCGGATCGCCTCGCTCGGCGTCGGCAAGACCATGCTCACGCTCGCGCCCGAGCGCTTCGCCAACGCCACCTTGCAGGCGTTGGCCGCTCGCGGCGTGCTGGTCTGCGCCGGCCACACCGCCGCCGACTACGAACGCCTGCGCGATGCTTTCGCCCACGGCGTGCGCGGCGTGACCCATCTGTTCAACGCGATGACCCCGCTCGGCAGCCGCGAACCCGGCGGCGTCGGCGCCTGCATCGAAGACCCGCACAGTTGGTGCGGCGTGATCGTCGACGGCGAACACGTCCACGACGCCTCGCTGCGCATCGCCATCGCCGCCAAGCCGCGCGGCAAGATCATGCTGGTGACCGACGCGATGCCGCCGGTCGGCGGCGCGCAGGAAGATTTCGTCCTCTACGGCGAAACCATGACCTGCCGCGACGGCAAGTGCACCACCGCCGCCGGCACCCTCGCCGGCTCGGCGCTGGACATGGCCAGCGCGGTGCGCAACACCGTGCAGCGCCTGGGCCTGCCGCTCGTCGAAGCCTGCCGCATGGCCTCGACTTATCCTGCCGAATTCCTCGGCCTGGGCCACGAGCTGGGACGCATCGCCCCGGGATATCGCGCCGATTTGGTCGTGTTGGACGACGGCTTGCGAGTGACGGGCAGTTGGATCGGCGGGTTGGCGTAATCCCTGCGCGCCGGCGTCGCTGGCACCGAACGCGGGCCGCAGCGCCGCGGTCTGTCGGCCATGCATTCGACAACGCCGCTCTTCAATCGCGTTGCTCGATCGGATCGGCGCGCGATGGCTCGGCGAGCGGGCTGCGCGTCGTCGCCAGGAACGAGCCCAGCAGCACCAGCACGAAGCCTGCGCACATGCCGTAAGTGAGCGGCTCGTGCAGCAAGGTCACGCCCAACAGCAAGGCCACCAGCGGATTGACGTAGGTGATGACGGTGGCCCGCGCCGGCCCCGCTTCGGCGATCAGTGCGAAGAACAGCAGGAACGCCAGCGCGGTGCAGACCACGCCCAGTATCGCCACGGCCCCGGCCGCCTCCACCGTGATCTGCGACGGCCATGCGCTGAGCACGAAGGGCACGTAGGCCGTCGCCGCCAGCGCCAGCGAAGCGGCGATGACGCCTAACGGCGGCACATCGGACAAGTAGCGGCTGATGATGATCGGGCCGAGCGCATAACCGAGCGCGGTCGCCAAGGCGGCGGCCATCGCCCAACCGTTGGACACGTCGATGTCCAGGCCGACCAAGGCACCCACGCCGGCCAAGCCGACGCAAAGGCCCAACAGTCGGCGGCCGTCCAGCTTCTCGTGTCCGCTCAGGGCCATCAGGCCGGCGGTCATCACCGGCACCGTAGCGATCAACAAACCAGCGGTGGAACTGTTGATGCGGGTCTCGGCATAGCCCAGCAACCACCACGGGATGCTGATCTCGACCACGGTGAATGCGAGCAACGGCCGCCAGTGAGACAACAGCGGCCGCAGCGCGCCACGTGCCGCCGCGATCGGCAGCAACAGCATCGCGCCGATCAGCGTGCGCCCGAACGCGACCGACACCGGCGAGATGTCGGCGACGGCGACCCGGATCAGCAGATAGGGCACGCCCCAGATCACGCCCAAGGCGAGGAACAGCCACCAGGCGCGCCGGTTCATCGCGTCCTCCGGGCGAGCACGTTGCGCCAGGGGGCTTCCCTGCCGTCGAAGCGCGACGCCCAGTCGACCTCGAAACCCGCAGCTCGCAGACGTTCGTCCAGCCCCGCATCCGACCACAGCACCACTCGGTAATCGCCCGAGTCCCCGTGCTCCCAGAACTCGCCCTCGCCGAGCGGGTACGACAGCAGCAAGACTCCCTCCGGGGCCAGGGCCTGGGCCAGCTTGCGCAACACGCCGTCCACGTCGCCACGTTCGAAATGCTGCAGCACGCACAACATCAGGATGCCCGCATAGCGGCCTTCGATCTCGTCGACGAGCAGATCGAACACCGCCGCCCGCCGACCGCGTTGGGCCTGTAATTCGCAGAAGGCCCGGGTCACGTCGGTGCGATGGACCGGCACGGCGAGGGTCTCGAGGAAATCCGCATCCCAACCGGGGCCCGACCCGATCTCGAGCACGCCATCGCCGGACGGCAGCGCATCGGCGAGCCGCCGCAGCGCCTCGGCCCCGGCGACCGACGGTTGCGGCGATACCGAGGCCGCATAGTCGCGCGCGCATTTTTCGTACGCGGCGACGGTACGGCGGTTGTTGGACTGCGACGATGTCATCGGAATGTCCTCTTGCAGGGTGCACTGTCGTCGACACGCCATATAAGCATAGGAGCGGGCGCGATTGATGCGGTCGCTACGGAAAGCCGGATTCGGCGCAAGACCGAAGCGGCGCGATCGCGGCTCGCGCCGCTCCTACCCTGAGCACGGAGAATCAGCCGTTACCCGAAGGCTCGTGCAATGCCAACTCCGACTCCAATACATCCGCCAGCCATCCGCTGCGGCCATCATCGGCGATGCATTCCACTACATAGGCTTGCCTCTGACCCGGCTGTACCGCGTGGACCAGTACGATAGCCCCGATGTCGCCAACCGCCGGCGGACGCTGATGTTCGCTGCCTTCGGACCAACGCTCGGAAGGTATGGGGAGAATCAGACGGACGAGGTCGTATTCCTTCAGCATCGTTCACTCACGTTCGTTGGAAAACCATGCGACGGTGTGTTTCGGCGGCGGCCGGACGATGACCGAGCCGTGCATTAGATCCACCGGCACGCCAGTGGCACCGGTGTAAGTCTCTTGCGGCGGACACAGGCTTACGTCGGCTTGCCGGCCGGGCCGCACCGACATAAGCCCATGTGGGGTCAAGGGAGTACCGTCCGCCAAGCATGCCACGGATGGACCGTATACCCGAGCTGCAGGCCGCCCTACGAGATAGTCAATCGCGCGTGGCAACAATAGCGATAACCGGTTTGCGCGATGACGGCATTACCTGAAGCGGCTGGACGGAACACGCGCGTCGAACTCCGTCGGCGACTGCGCAATTGCATCAGCCTGGCGCCAGCAGAGCGACGCGCGCTCGAAAGGCAGATCAAGAACCGTGGATTGATCGTCATCGACAACATCGCCCCGATCGAATCGAGAGCCTGCGCCACATTCTTGAAGCCTTAGGCGCGGATGTAGAAATACGGCTCGAAACCTGAAACATCTGACCGAGTTTCAGGCTGGTTTCCGAACTCGCAAAGGGCGGGCACGGCTCGGTCGCCCTATGCGCGGCCGCGAGGACTTGCAAGAGCAACGCAAGTCGCGACAGGAGGCCGTTGCCGTTGCCGTTGCCGTTGCCGTTGCCGTTGCCGTTGCCGAGATTTTGATCTGCTTTGCCGCTGTACCGGTTAAGTGGAGACCCGGAGGGCGGCGCACAGGACGTGCGCCCGGCTGTTAAATGGAATGCCGCGATAAGACAGGGACGTCTTAT
>NZ_JBQEOE010000075.1:0-11059 GCF_052045105.1 Lysobacter sp. 22409
GCGGCGCAACAAGGGGAATCCACCCCCAACCACACGCCCGCGTATCCCAGCGTCACCCCATCCACGACCCGCCAACCCGCCCAACCCCACCCGCCACCCCCAGCACACCCCTAGCCAAAACGGACTATTCCACCCTTTACAGCCGCCACCGCAAGCCGTAACCCCGTCACCGTTTGTTAGACTCGGTGCTCTAATCCGTCCCCCACCTTTGAGGCGCGGCCACGGGGCCGCGAGATCGATGAATCAGCCGCTTGCCAGCTCTTTGCACGACCTGCTCCAGAACGACCCCGATCCGACCGAAACCCAGGAGTGGGTCGAGTCCGTACAGGCCGTCATCGCCCGCGACGGTGCCGAGCGCGCGCATCAGCTGCTCGAAGGCATGGTCGAAGTCACGCGCCGCGCCGGCGCGCACCTGCCGTTCCAGCCCACCACCGAATACATCAACACCATCCCGCCGCACCTGGAGGCCAAGAGCCCCGGCGACGCCGCGATGGAATGGCGGATCCGCTCGCTGATCCGCTGGAACGCCATGGCCATGGTGGTGCGCGCCAACCGCAAGCCCGGCGACCTCGGCGGCCACATCGCCAGCTTCGCCTCGGCGGCCACCCTGTACGACGTCGGCTTCAACCACTTCTGGCGCGGCCCCGAAGGCGACCACCCCGGCGACCTCATCGGCATCCAGGGCCACAGCTCGCCCGGCATCTACGCGCGCTCCTTCCTCGAAGGCCGCCTGAGCGAATCGCACCTCGACAACTTCCGCATGGAAGTCGACGGCCGCGGCGTCAGCTCCTACCCGCACCCCTGGTTGATGCCGGACTACTGGCAGGTGCCGACGGTGTCGATGGGCCTGGGCCCGATCAGCGCCATCTACCAGGCGCGCAACTGGAAATACCTGGAAGGCCGCGGCCTGATGCCGAAGTCCGACCGCAAGGTCTGGGCCTTCCTCGGCGACGGCGAGACGGACGAACCCGAATCGCTCGGCGCCATCTCGGTCGCCGGCCGCGAAGGCCTCGACAACCTGGTCTTCGTCATCAACTGCAACCTGCAGCGCCTCGATGGCCCGGTGCGCGGCAACGGCAAGATCATCCAGGAGCTGGAAGGCCAGTTCCGCGGCGCCGGCTGGAACGTCATCAAGACCGTCTGGGGCAGCTACTGGGACCCGCTGCTCGCGCGCGACACCACCGGCAAGCTGCGCCAGCTGATGATGGAAACCGTCGACGGCGAATACCAGAACTGCAAGGCCTTCGGCGGCAAGTACACCCGCGACAACTTCTTCGGCAAATACCCGGAAACCGCCGCGCTGGTCGCCAACCTGTCCGACGACGACATCTGGCGCCTCAACCGCGGCGGGCACGACCCGCACAAGGTCTACGCCGCTTACCACGAGGCGGTGAACACCAAGGGCATGCCCACCGTGATCCTGGCCAAGACGGTCAAGGGCTATGGCATGGGCGCGTCGGGCGAATCGCTTAACCCGACCCACGGCACCAAGAAGATGGACGACGAAGCCGTCCGCCTGTTCCGCGACCGCTTCAACATCCCGGTCAGCGACGAACAGCTCAAAGACGGCGCCGTGCCGTTCTTCCACCCCGGCGAGAAGTCGCCGGAAGTCGAATACATGCTCGAGCGCCGCAAGGCCCTCGGCGGCTTCCTGCCGCAGCGCCGCCGCAAGGCCAGCACCTCGCTCGCCGTGCCGCCGCTCGAAACCTACGACCGCCTGCTCAAGAGCACCGGCGAGCGCGAAATCAGCACCACCATGTCGTTCGTGCAGGCGCTCAACATCGCCCTGCGCGACAAGCAGGTCGGCCCGCGCATCGTGCCCATCGTGGCGGACGAAGCCCGCACCTTCGGCATGGAAGGCCTGTTCCGCCAGCTCGGCATCTACGCCCCGCACGGCCAGAAGTACAAGCCGGTCGACCGCGACCAGCTGATGTACTACCGCGAAGACACCACCGGCCAGGTGCTGGAAGAAGGCATCACCGAAGCCGGCGCGTTCTCGTCGTGGCTGGCGGCAGCCACCAGCTACAGCACCAACGACCTGCAGATGCTGCCGTTCTACATCTATTACTCGATGTTCGGCTTCCAGCGCATCGGCGACAGCGCCTGGCAGGCGGCGGACATGCGCGCGCGCGGCTTCCTGCTGGGCGCCACCGCCGGCCGCACCACGCTCAACGGCGAAGGCCTGCAGCACGAAGACGGCCACAGCATGGTCCAGGCCGGCCTGATCCCGAACTGCCGCAGCTACGACCCGACCTTCAGCTACGAAGTGGTGACCCTGCTCCAGCACGGCATGCAGCGCATGCTGACCGAGCAGCGCGACGAGTACTGGTACCTCACCCTGATGAACGAGAACTACACCCACCCGGACATGCCCGAGGGCAGCGCCGAGGGGATCATCAAGGGCATGTACCTGCTGAAGGACGCCGGCAAGCCGAAGAAGGGCGAGCTGCGCGTGCAACTGCTAGGCAGCGGCACCATCCTGCGCGAAGCCATCGCCGCGGCCGAACTGCTCGACAAGGACTTCGGCGTCACCGCCGACATCTGGTCCTGCCCGAGCTTCAACGAACTCGCCCGCGACGCCACCGACGCCGAACGCCACAACCGCCTCAACCCGGAAGCCAAGGCCCCGCGTAAGCCCTACATCACCGAGTTGCTTGAGGGCCGCCAAGGCCCGGCGATCGCCGCCACCGACTACATCCGCATGTACCCCGAACAAGTCCGCGCCTTCGTGCCGATGCGCTACACCGTGCTGGGCACCGACGGCTTCGGCCGCAGCGACACCCGCGCCAACCTGCGCCGCCACTTCGAAGTCGACCGCTACTACATCGCCCACGCCGCCATCGCGGCCCTGGCGGCGGAAGGGAAGATGACTGGGAAGGATGTGGCTCGGGCTATCAAGCAGTACAAGATTGATGTGGAGAAGCCGAATCCGTTAGGGGTTTGACGGCTGTCGTCCCTGTAGCTCAGAAGGCGGCCAATGGCCGCCTTCTTTCTATGTCTAACATCAGGCAATCTGTGCTGCGTCGGCGAGATGCCAGTATCAAAGATCGAAGGGGGCTATGTGGGGAGGCAGGTGGTGAAGCCAATCTTGCGGTGGGCTGGGAGTAAGCAGCGCTTACTGCCTGCCTTATCCGCGCGATGCCCACGTGTCTTCAATAGATACTACGAGCCTTTCGCTGGCTCTGCGGTGCTGTTCTTCTTTCTGGGCCCGCGCCGCGCAAGATTGGCCGACGTGAATACGGATCTTGTTAATTTCTATAAGGCTCTTAAAAGAGATCCTGATGGAATATACAAAGTTGTTTCAAAGATTCCGATTGACGATACGTCTTATAGGGTCATTAGGAGGCGTTTCGCAGAAGAGTCTGACCAGCAACGAAGGGCTGCATATTTTTGGTATTTGAATCGGAACTGCTTTAACGGTCTTTACAGGACCAATCGAGATGGTGTTTTCAACGTGCCGTTCGGTAAAAAGCTTCCTCCTTTACCCACGTTAGAACACGTCAGGGCCTGCGCAAAAAAGCTTAGAAAGGCATCATTGCGTGTGGCTGATTATGAAAAAACCATCGATGAAGCATCCGACGGTGACTTCATATATGTAGACCCTCCATATAAGCGCGCATCATCTCGGGACCGAGGTGAATACGGCCCTGGAGCAATGGGTGATTCAGACATCATGAGGTTGATGTCCGCCCTGCGCCGCGCGTCGGATCGCGGAGCTCTAATACTCTTCTCCTACAATGCGGACGTGTCCGATCTTCTGCCAGGTTGGTGTCATGAGGTTGTAAATGGTCGTTACCTCATATCGGCTGATCCGGAGAAAAGACGGCCAATATCTGAATACACATCGTATAACTATCGCATGGAAGCTAGATCATGACGAGAATTGTCAAATTGGCGATCCTTAGCGACCTGCATTTCGCCAGCGACGAGAAAGGCAAGGATGAAACCCATGTAGTATTAAGTCGGCAGCATGTGCCGAAGCAGCATCCATATTATGATCTTCTGAGTCTGATAGATTCTTCTAAGTTACAAGTAGATATTGTTCTTTGTCCTGGAGACATAACGTATCAAGCGGATCAGGCGGCGCTTAGTCATGCATGGTCAGCTATCAACACTATTGCTGAGAAATTGGGCGCCGCGCACGTATTTGCTGCGACTGGAAACCACGACATTCTCTCTAGGAACGCAATAACATCTCCTGAGATATGGGAGTACTTAAAGCAGCTACAGCCTACTTATCCTTATCCGCAGGCGAATTTAGAGCAGCGACTTTTCTATTGGGCTGAGCATTTCCTAATAGCCAATGTGGATGGTGTAAGGATAGTGGTTCTAAATACATGCAACTCTCACTCGAGAGGGGAGGCTGAGTATTTGCATGGCCGGGTCACCGATTACACAATCGCGAGGCTTGAAAGTGAGCTTGCGAAACAAGATGCGTGTAGTTTTAATATCCTTTTGTGCCATCACCATCCGATGAAGCATCCCGACCTTAATCAGTTCATGCCAGATTATAGTGAGATGCGGCAGGGAACGAAGTTGCTCTCTACATTAGAGGCGACCAATCAGGCGTGGATGGTTATTCATGGACATAAGCACAGCCCTAGATTGGACTATGCGCAAGGACCATCCGGTGGGGCCCCCGTTGTCTTTTCGGCAGGTAGTTTCAGTGCGATTTTATCCCCCGCGCATTTCTCAGGTGTAAGTAATCAATTTTACATTGTCGAGTTAGATCTTGAATATATAGGCGCAAACGGCACGGCTGGCGTCGTTCGCGCTTGGGACTGGAGAGAGGGGCAGAGTTGGATCCCTGCTCGTCCGTTTGAAGGTCTAAAGGGCCGGATTCCAACTGGTGCGGGATTTGGACACAAATCTAACCCGGCGGCAGATGCTCGTTATATTGCTCATAAATTCAATAAAAAAAAGCGAATATTATGGTCAAGAGTGGAGGCTGAGTTCCCATGGATTCGCTATGTGACACCTGCTGATTTGGCGAGAATCGTGCAACGCTTAAAAGCCGATCATAAATTAGATGCTCTCGTTGAGGAGGGTGCAATTTATCCAAGCGAGCTGCTTAGGGAGGCTTCGCCGTGAAACATTCTAATGTTTTTGGCGAGCACTATAACGCGAGGGGCTTGAGCCCCGAAATGATCGCAAGTTCATTCGTACCTCCAGCGCAATTCCTAGAAGTTGCTTCCAGAGGTCATTGCGTCTTGGTCGGGCCTCGCGGGAGTGGAAAGACAACGCTCCTAAGGATGTTAGATCCTCGTGCGCTGCACGCTTGGCGCCATGGGGCAGATGAAGGTATGCCGTCGCCAAGTTATGTTGGAATTTTCGTACCCATTGATACCGCGTGGGTTAGCGCATTGACTAATGCCATAAAGTCGCTGGACGGAGCACGCACAGAGGCTGCTTATCTCGCGGTATATGCGCTGTCGATCGCGAGCGCGTTAATAGATGTAATGCGCTGGCGAATATCTCCTGAGAGTAAAAGGGGCTGTTTCCACATTTCTAGTGACCGGATTGATGAAGAGTCCCTGGCGCAGAAGCTTGCAGGGCTGTGGATGCCAGAGAAAAAAGTACGGAGTCTGCTCGAGCTACGAGTGGCCATTGCTACAGAAATTGCCACGCTTCCACGCAAATGGAGCGATTCTGCGCGCCGTGATTCGGAGCTGTCATTCGGTCATCTGAATCCGTTGGAATTGACGGCAGCCGCGTGCGAGATATTTAATTTACTGTCGGGGGATGAGGGGCGCAAGTGGGCTCTGTTGTGCGATGAGTTAGAAATTGCACCAGACTCCATTCAGCAGGTCCTTTTTGCAGGGCTAAGAGCCGCGCCATCTCCATTGTTATTGAAATATGCATTGACTCCGAAACAGCGGATTCCCTTCGCCCAAGGGTCTGAACGTCCGCTGCCGGCCAATGATTATGATGTTATATCTCTGAGCTACGCAACACGAGAAGAGGGAGCGCCCGAGCGTGAAAGAGAGGAGTTTTGCGTCGCTCTATGGAGAAGTCTCGTTATGGAAGTATGTCCGGCTCAGGCAAGTTTGTTGGACAATCCGTTTGCCGTCCTGGAAAACCCGAATGCTTCTGGCAGAAAGGAGCGGAGAGAGCATGATGACTTAGACGCCAAGTTTGGGGGGATATTTCGGGAGCTTGCACAGAAGGACGAAACTTTTAGGCGCTATGTAGTTTCGAAAGGCGTCGTCTTGGGGAATCTAAATCAAACCGAACAAAAGGTGCGTGACTCAGTTGTAAGGAAGGTCCGTGCGCTGGCTGAAATTAGAAATCTCTACTTGAGCTTAGATGCTGCAGATAATTTAAAAAAAATCTCTCGTCGAACTCTTGCTCCTTATTGCGGCGCGGAACGAATATTTGCAGTTTCCGAGGGGCACCCTCGCTGGTTGAAGTACACCTTGGCATCTATGCTGTCTTATGTCAGCGTAAACGATCGAATCAAAGTTGCAGACCAGAATCGTGAGTTGGAACATTCAATCCAGCGGATAGAGGCCCGGATCAAAGCGTTGCCAGCAGAAAATATGTCTACCTACGATTTGGTCGGCGCTATAGGACTATATTTTAGAGAGCAAATTCTTGGGAAGCAGTTCAAGCCTGATCCTGTGCTGAGCTTTGTTGCAGATAAGAGCTTAAGTCCAGATGTCATTATATGTTTAGAGCAAGCACTTTATATTGGCGCCATTATTCCTATGAAAGGAGATGCTTTTAATCTTTTCGCAAATGGAATAATTGGATATCGGTTTAGGCTGTCGAACTGGTTAGCCCCCCATTACCGACTACCACTAGTCGCAGGGAAGGCCGCTAATCTCTCTAGAATTTTGTCCAATGCAGACTTGGACGCCAACCAGTTTTCGTTGGGATTGACTCATGAACCTATACACTGACCAGATTCAGCAGAGTGCAGAGCACGATATTGCTATTGCAGCCTGTGGATATGAAACCAGATCTCGATATGTTCTTGAGCGGTTAGATGTAAAAGCCTCCTCAAAAGTGACATTTGGATATGGTCATGGTGAGGAACTTTCTTTTGAAGATAACAAGAGTGCATTTATAAGTGCGGGTTTTTCCTTTGAGTCTGTTGCGGATGATGTTTTTGAATGTCGAGTTAAAGAGCTGATTTTAGGGGCGAGGCGGGACAAGGAAACTATCACTGTTTTGTTAGATATTTCCTGCTTCACGCGCCTTCGCCTCGCTTGTATCCTGGATGTTTTAACTAAGTCTGGACCTTTCGTTCTTGATGTATTCTATTCGCTTGCATCATTTTCTCCTCCCAGTCAAGTGGAGCCTACAAATCAATTTCTATGTCCAGTGTCTGGGCATCTTTCTGGGTGGACGGGAGACGCAACAAAGGCGGTTGTTTTAGTTTCTGGTTTGGGATATGAGCAGATGATGGCATTGGGTATCATTGAACACATTGACCCTTATGAGTTATGGCTTTTCTTTCCAGAGTCGCCCCTGAAAAAATATGACAAGGCCGTGAGTTCGTCTAACTCATTGTTATTGCGAGAAACTCCGGTCTCTAATGTCATTAGTTATCCAGTACTGGACGGCCCGGTTTTGCTGCGGAAGATGCTCTCTTTGGTCAGTTCGTTGCGTAATGACTATAGGTGCATATTAATGCCGTTAGGGCCTAAGATATTTGCTTTTTGCGCGCTCCTGGCGGGTTGTGCATATAGGGATGTTTCTGTCTGGCGCGCCAGCGCCGGGAAGCATTATTTGCCACGGGATAGGCTGCCATCCAAATATTCGTCGTCGTTCAGGGTTCGATACGAGTGAGTGGCTTTAATGGGTCGCTTGTTGTTGATTGAGGCTAACTCAGTCCTATCTTGTGCCTGGATCGAATCAGTCATTATGTATTTCTTTCTGTGCGCTATAGAACTTTTCGTATAAGGCCGTTCTTTCTTTAGATCGCTCTATGCCATCAAGTTTACCCAGGAAGTAAGCGCAAGCGCCAATTCCATATTCGAGTATTCTTGCCGCCTCAGGTGATAGGGACGCTGGCAGGGAGGTAATGTCAGTGGCTTTCCATGCTGAGTGTAGTTTCTTGAGTTGCAGGGTGATTCCGCTTAGATAAGTAAACAGTCGAAGCATGGCTTCCAACTGTTCCTCCTCTACGTCGCCTAGGTTGTCTCTTAAGACGGCAAAGTTATCAACCGCGAATCTGCTTTCATGAATTAACGATTCTATAAATCGAATTCCAGCGTCCTTATGCTTCTGGTAACTGTCGATGGGTACTTCAGAGGGGCTTATGTTATAGACCTGTCTAAAGAAATTTAGCCAGCGATCATAGTTGGTAAATACTTCTAGCTCCAGCAGCCGGTGATAAACATCTATAAATATCGCAATCCCAACTGCTCTTAGTTGCTTGCTCTTCTCGTTTTGCTGATGGCGCCAGAGGAAGAAACCACCTAGGACTGCTCCCGTGCCAGTTAAGACGGTGGCGATAACGTTAGACCATTCCGCCTGTCCTTCGGATAGAGTTGTTGTCCATCGAATGCTGCCCATAACTAGTGCGCCGATGATGGCCATCAATGTGTTGATCGCAATGAATGACCAATTTATCCCGCTTTGTTTTTGTCGCATGTGAGCTTCCTTGTTAGATATCAGCATCTAAAGCTTAATTGGCATGGGTGCGGCGCTATGGATTTATGAGTGGTGGCATAGTTATTATTTATATCTCGCGCAAGAAATTACGTTGAACGTAATTACGATTATCGTAATTGACGGTGATGCGATTTACTGCAAGCCTTCTGTCAGTCGAGTCGCTCGGTAGTAGAACGAGACGACGTGTTTCATCAGGACAGGGCAGAAGGAATTGGGCATGACCATAGGTCTACCGCAAGAAACCGCGGCCGTACGGATCAACCGCTACGAGAAGGCGGTCCACGACGCCGATCTGGCGACCGCGCGCCGCATCGCCGAGGCCTTGGGCGTCCCGCTCGCCTTCCTCTACGCCGAAACCGACACCATGGCCGAGGCCATCCTGACCTTGGGCCTGTTGTCCAAGCCCGAGCAGCGCAAGGCCGTGGCCGACCTCAAGGCCCGCCTGGTGAAGGCCGGCACGGCAACCGATAGGGCGTAACTGCAAGGCCCACGAGTCGCACCCGATCAGCGCAACGCGATGTGCTTTTGCCCGCGCTCGGTCGCTGCTCTAAGCTGGTTCCCGTGATCGGGAGCGGGCGTTCAAGGAGAGCGAAACGGTGAGTAGCGCAGGCGTGTTCCGTAAGGATGTGGCGACACTGGCTGTCGCCATGGCGTTGTTGATGCCAGCAGCTTGCTCGACCTCCCCGGCGCGCAGCACCCCGAAGCACGCCACGCCTGCATCCGCCACCCGAATGGACGATTTCGTGCGCTGGGCCTTGCAGGGGCCGTCGGGCTACGACCAAGCGCTCGCCGAGCTGATGCGGCTCTACCGCGCCCAGGCCGCCAGCCAAGACCCGCCGAACGTGTACGCGCGTAACCCGATCTGTTTGGCCGACCACTTCGTCATCGCCGGCGTCCAGATCGATAACCAATACTGGTATCGCCCGGTCGTGGCGATCACGGTGGCCGGCCAGCCTTGTTATCCGATGGCCCAGGCGGCAGCCGTTGCCGGAATTGAACTTCCCCCGCCGGGATCGGACACCGGCTCGCCGGGCCGCAGCGTCAGCGCGCGCCGGAACGACATGGAGCTGACCTTGACCGAGTCGCGCAGCGACCCGCGTTGCGTCGAGGACATCAGTTTTCTGCACTTGAAGACCGAGCGGCGGGCTGGGGTGAAGTAACCGCCGTTGTTTTTGAAGGACCAAAGACCATGACTGAACCTAAAGGATCGCGCTTGGCCGAGCAGCCGGGCTTCCAGGCGTTGCCTCAGCGCACGCGCGACTGGATTCTGCAATCGCCCCACGCCACCGCCGATTTCGCCGCCTTCTTCGAAAAGGGCGGCCGTGTCGAGCCGGCGTCGCACGTCGACCTGCCGTACTACCACGCCACCGAGCCGCCGAAGATCTATATCAGCGCAAAGACCTATGCCGATCTCACCGGCCCGGACGCCCCCAATCGGATCGATACCGAGCTACGGTTGTTCGCCACCCTGGCTCACGAGATCGGGCACGACAAGCACCATACCGGCACCGAGCCGTTTCGCGGCAAGACGGCAGACGAGTACGTCGAGTACCGAAGCCGGCTTGAAGCGAAGACGGTATTCAACGCATACCCGATCTTCGATGATCTGCAAAAAAGCGATCCTGCATTCCGTGCCAAGTGGGATGCGATTGGCTACGGACGGGGCAGTGGTTTGGAGCCGGCCGGCATTTACTCGGAGTGGAAATCCGGCCGGATCGACGACGATGCGGCGATTGCCCGTCTGGCGGCACCTATACCCAACTTCCCTTACACGCGGCGGGAGCCGCTGACCGACCTCAGCGGCGATGGCGTGCTGACCCAGCGCGATGCCTACCTGCGCGACTACGCCATGCTGGTAAGGCCCCCTGTTTCGGAGCAACAAACCGACCCGGCCTCACGCGGGCAGCCCCAGGGTGCCGTATCCCGTTCCCCCACTGAGCCGGGCCACCGCGATCATGGGCTATACGCTCAGATCGCCGGCCACGTGCGCGCCCAGGATCAGCAACACGGCCGCCAGTGGGACCAAACCAGCGAACGCCTCACCGCCAGCCTGCTGGCTCTATCCAAGGAAGCCGGACTAACCCAGGTCGACCACGTGGTGTTCAGTACACGAACCGACCGGGTGGCTGCCGGCGAAAACGTTTTCGTCGTGCAGGGGCGACTGGACGACCCAGCCCACCTCCGCGCCCACATGAAGACCGAAGAGGCCACGCGCACCTCGGAAAGCATTTCGTTCGCCAAGGTCGAGGCACTGAGCGAGCGTGCGCTAGGGCAAGCCCCGATGCAGACCCAGATGCAGGACGAACTGGCCCGTGGCCCCTCTATCGGACGCTAGCGACATCGTCCGAAAAGGCCACCCACGACGCCGATCTGGCGACCGCGCGCCGCATCGCCGAGGCCTTGGGCGTCCCGCTCGCCTTCCTCTACGCCGAAACCG
>NZ_JBQEOE010000076.1:0-2848 GCF_052045105.1 Lysobacter sp. 22409
GTTACTTTCTTTTGCTAAGCCCAAAAGAAAGGTAACCAAAGAAAAGGGCTCTCCTTGCAAGGGCACAGGCCACGAGTTCGTAGCTGTCGCCGGGATTTTTCGATAGGACATCCTTGTCCTATCGAAAAACGGCGCACGTCCTGTGCGCCGCCCTCCGGGTCTCCACTTGACCGGCAAAGCGGATCAAAATCACGGCAACGGCAACGGCAACGGCAACGGCAACGCGGTCGCTTTTGGGTAGGAGCGGCGCAAGCCGCGACCGCGCCGTCTCGACCTCGCGGCGTTACCAGCCGCAGCCCTGTAGGAGTGGCGTAAGCAGCGAGCGATGCTGCATCGGGTTTGCGATCCATCCAACCTCAGTGCATGAACCCCCGGCTGCCCGAACCGCCGAGGCATTCGCGCGACTGCCGAATCCCCAAGGAACGGCCAGCCATTGCCCGGACGGCTGGACCGCTCCGCCGCCATCCTCGCACCGTGCCGCCGGCCTCGGTCCGGGGCCCGATCGACGCATAATGTGTGCTTACTCCGGAGCCCTCCATGCGTCCATCCGCATCCGTCGCCGCCTTGCTGCTCGCCTTGATCGTTCCCGCCGCGGCGCTGGCCCAGGCGGCGCCCTGCGATGGGGGCAGCGTGTTCGAGGATCGCAACGGCAACGGCCGCCGCGATGCGGGCGAACCGGGGCTGCGGGGGCAGCGCGTCTCCGACGGCGAGCGCATCGTCGCCACCGATGCGCAGGGCCGCTATCGGCTGCCGTTGCGCGATAACCGCAGTCAGTTCCTGATCAAGCCCGCCGGCTACCGGCTGGCGAACCGGGCCAGCGGGTTGCCGGATTATTGGCTCAACGTGCGCCTGCAAGCAGGTCCGGCGCTGAAGTACGGCGGCATGCCGGTCGCGACGAGCTGCCGCGATTACGGCCTGATCCCCGAACGTCGCAAGGCAGCCGGCGATCTCGACGTGCTGGTGTTCGCCGACCCGCAGACCAAGACCGCGACCGACGTCGACTACTACCGCCGCGACATCGTCGAGCCCTTGCTCACCGGCCGCCGCGCCGACCGCCGCGCCGGCGCGCGCGTCGCCGACCTCGGCCTGAGCCTGGGCGACATCACCCACGACGACCTGTCCCTGTATCCGAAGCTCAATGCGGTCACCGCGAGCCTCGATGTGCCGTGGCTGCACGCGCCGGGCAACCACGACCTGGATTTCGACGCGACCCGCGATGAGGATTCGCTGCTGAGTTTCCGCCACGTCTACGGGCCGGATACTTTCGCCTGGGAGGAAGCGCAGGCGAATTTCGTGGTGCTCGACGATGTGGTCTATCAGCCGGGCAGCAAAGCCGACTACATCGGCGGCCTGCGCCCGGACCAGTTCGCCTTTCTGGAAAGTTATCTGGCGGGCGTGTCCAGGCAGCGCCTGTTGGTGCTCGCCATGCACATCCCCTTGTTCGATGCCGCGCCGGGCCGCGAGACCTTCCGCCGCGCCGATCGCGAGCGCTTATTCGGGCTGCTGAAGGATTTTCCGAACCTGCTGGTGCTCAGCGGCCACAGCCACACCCAGCGCCACGTCTTCCACGATGCCGCCAGCGGTTGGCAGGGCGCGAAGCCGCTGCACGAATACAACGTCGGCGCCGCCTGCGGCGCGTTCTGGTCCGGCGTCAAGGATGCGCAGGGCATTCCGGACACGACCATGAGCGACGGCACGCCGAACGGTTATGCGCGCTTGTCGGTGCGCGCCGATGCCGGCTATGGCCTGCGTTGGTTCCCGGCGCGCCAGAGCGACAGCGATAAGGTCGCAAACCCCTACCTGCGCCTGTACCTGCCGAAGGTGCTGCGGCGCGGTTCGTATCCGAGCCGTGGCGTGTTCGCCAACGTCTACATGGGCCGCGAGGACAGCCGGGTCGAGTACCGCCTCGACGACGGCGACTGGAAGCCGATGCGCCGGGTCGAACAGCCGGACCCTGCGGTGTTGGCCGAGAACGCGCGCGACGACGAGGCCGAACGCCTGCGCGGCTACGACCGCGCCGCCACCGCGACGCCCTCGGCGCATCTGTGGAACGCGCCGCTGCCGACCGATGCCGCCGCCGGCGAACACAAGGTCGAAGTACGCGTCTTCGATCCTTGGCAGGGCGAGCAGCGCCTGTCCGCCTCCTACCGTTTGCTCGACACCGCACAGGACTGAGGCCATGGCCGCACTCGACGATTCGCCGATCATCGTCTTCGACGACGCTGCCGCCTTCGAGCAGTGGCTGCTCGCCCATCCCGAGGCGACCGGCGTCTGGCTGAAGATCGCCAAGAAAGGGCAGAGCGTGGTCACGGTGAACTACGAACAGGCGCTCGACGTGGCCCTGTGCCACGGCTGGATCGACGGACTCAAGCGCAGCTTCGACGCCTGTTTCTTCCTGCAGCGTTTCAGCCCGCGCCGACCCAAGGGCCTGTGGTCGAAGATCAACATCGGCAAGGTCGAGCGGCTGATCGCCGAGGGCCGCATGGCCGCCGGCGGGTTGCGCGAGGTCGAGGCGGCCAAGGCCGACGGGCGCTGGGACGCGGCCTACGATTCGGCCAGCAAGATCGAAGTACCGGAAGACCTGGCCAAGGCGTTGGCCAAGCAGCCCAAGGCGCGCGCGTTCTTCGAGCAACTCGACAAGACCAACCGCTACGCGGTGCTGTGGCGCGTGCAGACGGCGAAGAAGCCGGAGACGCGCGCGAGCCGGATCGAGAAATTCGTGGCGATGCTGGCGCGCGGGGAGAAGATTCACGGGTGAGGGGGGGCGCGGTCGTCTTCGCTGCCGATGCCGCGGAACGATCGCCCTTGCCGATGTTTTCGCCGCGATCTTGCAGCGACGCGGTCGCGG
>NZ_JBQEOE010000076.1:2854-10620 GCF_052045105.1 Lysobacter sp. 22409
AGGAGCGGCGCAAGCCGCGACATCGAGACGCAGACCGCGACGCAAACAGCGTCGTATCAGCGAACTTTCCGGCGAACCGTACGCCGCGAACCCACCACGAATTGACGCCGGTTTTACGCCGCCGCCCGCGCAGCGAATGGCGCCTTTACGCCCGCCGTTCCTACAGTGCTCCGCAGGCGCGCCATTCCGAGTGCGCCGTGAGTACCGACGTGTCGATCCTGATTCTGCGCGGCCCGCAAGGCGGTGTGTCCGAGGTTGATCCGAGGGCTCCGGCCCTGGCCGGCGCGGTGCGCGCGACTTTGGTCGAGCGCGCCGCCATCGCCGGCAAGGCGCTCGCGCTGCGCAGTTGCCGCAGCGAAGACGAGTTGGTCGAATGCCTGCAGGCGATGCGCGCGGCGAATACCGAACTGCTGCTGCTCGACCCCGGCGCCTGCGTGCCGGCCAGTGAGGCCTTGCGCGGCGCACTGGCGCGGTTGTCGATGCCCTACATCGAGGTCCACGACGACGACATGAACGCCCTGGAGCCGTCGATCGCGCCGCGATGCGGCCCGCGCCTGCGCCTGGTCCATGGCTACGCCGCGCAAAGCTATACCCTGGCTTTGTCGATCGCCCTGGAGCACCTGGGCTGCGCCGAAAGCGGCAACGACGTCCACGTCGGCACCTGAGCCGCGTTCATGAGCCCAACGTCCGAGCACCATTTCTATTTCGCCGATTACGAGATCCTGGTCGGCGGCCGTTTCTGCATCCGCGGCGAGACCACTTTGGATTACGCGCCGCCGGATGCGGCAGGCTTCGATCCGGCCGAATTGGTCGAGCGCATCCGCAGCCAGGTCGCCAGCGAACGCGGCGTGGAGCGCGATGAAGTGCGGATCCGGCATCTGAGCCGGTTGTAGCGTCGTCGCGAGGGGCTTGTAGGAGCGGCGTAAGCCGCGCCCCCGCTATCGCGTCGCTGCGTTTTCGGAGCGGGCGCGGCGTCCTGAAGGGACAAGCCGCGACCCGCGATTCAAGCGACGGCGAAACCGTCGCCTGCCGTCAAACCTCGACCTGAGCGAACGACACTGCGCGGGTATGGCCGTGGGTGGCTTGGCCTTCGCGCGGTTGCGGATAGTCGTCGAGGCGGTCGATCAGCACCGTGGCCAGGCCGGCCTCGCGCGCGGCGTCGAGTTCTTCGACCACGTCGGACAGGAACAGGATCTCGCCTGCGGGCAGTCCGATCGATTCGGCGATGCGCGCATAGCTGTCGCGTTCGCGCTTGCCGCCGACTTCGGTATCGAACCAGCCCGAGAACAGCTCGGTCAGGTCGCCGGCATCGCTGTGGCCGAACAGCAATCGCTGCGCCGGCACGCTGCCGGAGGAATAGACGTACAGGCGCTGGCCCTGGTCCTTCCATTGGCGCAGCGCCGGTGCGGCGTCGGGGTACATGTGCGAGGTGAAGTCGGCGCTCTTGTAGCCGTCGGCCCAGATCATGCCCTGCAGGGCCTTGAGCGCGGTGTGCTTGCGGTCCTGGTCGATCCAGCCCTGCAGCACCTCGACCACCACCGAGTCCTGGCACACGCCGCCGTTTTCCAGCGCGACCGCATCCAGCCATTTGCGCACCGCCGGCTCGCGCCCGCGTGCGGCGACGAAGCCGGGCAGGGCGCGGCGCGCGTACGGGAACAGCACGTCCTTGACGAAGGAAATGCTGCTGGTGGTGCCTTCGATATCGGTGAGGATGGCGTGGATGGGCATAAGACTAGTCTTGAGCGGAGAGGAGTGAGGAGTGAGCGTTGGGCGTTATGGCGCGGAGTGAGCGCCAGCGGCGGCCGGCAAACGAGCGAGGCGGATCGGGCCCGAGCGCAACCCGCTCACTCCTCACTCCTCTTCGCTCGTTTCCTGGTTCAGCCCGCCTGGCCCTTCTCGTAGCGCGGAAACTGCTGCGCCAGGTCGGTGCCGGTGAAGTAGCCGACCCAGCCGTCCGGCTCGGTGAAGAAGCGGATCGCGACGAAGCTGGGTTCCGGACCCATGTCGAACCAGTGCAGGGTGCTGTCGGGCACCGAGATCAGGTCGCCCTGTTCGCATTTGATCTCGTAGACCTTCGGCTCGACATGCAGGGTGAACAAGCCCGAGCCGGCGACGAAGAAACGCACTTCGTCTTCCTTGTGGTAATGCTCGTCGAGGAACTTGTTGCGCATGGTGTCGCGCTGCGGGTTGTCCGGGGCGATGCTGACCACGTCGACGGTCTTGAAGCCGCGCTCGGCGACGATGCGGTCGATGTCGCCGCGGTAGGCGGCCATGATGGTCTCGGGCGAATCGCCCGGCTTGACCGGCTGCGCGGCCTGCCATTGCTCGAAGCCGACGCCGATCCTGGCGAGCTCGCGCGCGATCTCGCCCTGGTCGGAGGTGCTCAGTTGCGGGGTGTCGGGTTGGTCCTCGACGAAAATGCGCAGGCGACTCATCGCTGCAGTCTCCTCAGTTCCAGTTCGCATCCCAGCAGGAATTCGAACGCTTCCAGGTGGCGCCGGGCCTCGGCCATGTCGCGGCCCCAGGCGTACAGGCCGTGGCCGTCGATCAGATAGCCCCACATCGGCTGGCTGTCGAGGGTGGCGTCGACCTGGGCGGCCAGGGTCGGCATGTCCTGGGTGTTCGGGTACACCGGCAGGTCCAGGGCGGTTTCGTGGGTGGTGGTGCCGGAGAAGGCCTTGAGCAGCTCGTAGCCTTCCAGGTGGACGTGGCCGATGCCGGCGTACAGGCGCGAGGCCACGGTCTGGGTCTGCGAATGCGTGTGCAGGACGCAGCCGACCTGCGGATAGCGCTTGTACAGCTGGGTGTGCAGCAGGGTCTCGGCCGAGGGGCGGTGGCTGGTCGCGACCGGCTGGCCGTCGAGGTCGACCACCATGATGTCGCCTTCGGTCAGGCGGCCCTTGTCGCGGCCGGAGACGGTGATGGCGACGTGCCCGGCGTCGATGCGGCTGGAGAAGTTGCTGCTCGTGGCCGGGGTCCAGCCGCGCAGCGCCAGTTCGCGCACGTTGACGATGATCTCGCCGGCACAGTGCGACAGGCGTTGGGGGTCGTAGGGCAGAGAACTGTTCATGGTCGCAGTTTACAAACAAACGGCGACCGGATCGCTCCGGTCGCCGCGTCATTGCCGGTCCTGGCGGCAACACAGCGTTGCCGCGGGGCCGCGATGGGCTTGGTCCGGCCGATCAAGGGCCGGCCGGGCCGTTCAGCCGTTCTTGCGCATCCGGCTGTGGCGGAAGCTGTAGGCGAAATAGATGGCGAAACCGATGCCGGTCCAGACCCCCATCAGCATCCAGTTGTGCGCGGTCATGGTCGACAGCAGCACCAGGCAGCTGACGATGCCGGCCAGGCAGATGCCCCAGGCGAACGGGATCCGGAACGGGCGCGGCAGGTCCGGCTGGGTGCGGCGCAGGATCAGCACGCCGGCGCAGACCGCGGCGAAGGCGATCAGGGTGCCCATCGAGGTCATGTCGCCGAGGATGTCGAGCGGGAACAGCGCCGCGAGCAGGGCGATGCCGATGCCGGTGATCACCGTGTTGACGTGCGGGGTGCGGTACTTGGGGTGGATCTTGGTGAAGATCGGCGGCAACAGGCCATCGCGGGCCATGATCATGAAGATGCGCGGCTGGCCGATGATCATCACCAGCACCACCGAGGACAGGCCGACCAGGGCGCCGATCTCGACCACCAGGCGCAGCCAGTTCAGCTCCGGGTGGCCGGCGATGGCGGTGACCACCGGCTCGTCGGTGCCGAGCAGGTTGTACGGCGCCAGGCCGGTCATGACTGCGGCCATGCCGATGTAGAGCACGGTGCAGATCGCCAGCGAGGCCAGCATGCCGATCGGCATGTCCTTCTGCGGCTTGTGCGATTCCTGCGCCGCCACCGACACCGCCTCGAAGCCGATGTAGGCGAAGAACACCATCGAGGCGCCGCGCAGCACGCCTTCCCAGCCGTACTTGCCGGGCCCCTGCGATTCGGGGATGAACGGCTGCCACAGGGTCGGGTCGACGTATTTCCAGCCGACCACGATCACCAGGATGATCAGGCCGGATTTCAGCAACACCATCGCCATGTTCATGGCCGAAGATTTGCGGATGCCCACGTAGCACAGCCAGGTCAGCAGCAGCACGATCGCCGCCGCCGGCAGGTTGGCGATCGCGCCGGTCGGACGCAGCTTGGCGTCGAGCGGCGCCTGCACCAGCGCCGCGGGCAGGGTGATGTCGAAATGTTCCAATAGACTGAGGAAATAGCCGGTCCAACTGACCGCGACCGCCGACGCGGACACGCCGTATTCCAATATCAACATCCAGCCGATGAACCAGGCCGCGAGTTCGCCGAGGGTGGCGTAGGTGTAGGTGTAGGCGCTGCCCGAGACCGGCACCATCGCCGCGAACTCGGCATAGGCCAGGGCGCAGAAGGTGCAGCAGATCGCGGCGAGCACGAACGACAGCATGATCGCCGGGCCGGCGTGTTCGGCCGCGGCCTTGCCGGTGATGACGAAGATGCCGCCGCCGATCACCGCGCCGATGCCGAGCGCGGTCAGGCCCCAGGGCCCGAGCGTGCGGTGCAGGCTCAGCCCTTCGGCGTCGGTGTGGGCGGCATGCGGATGTTTGGTCGCCCAGAGTTGTCCCAGCATGTGTTTCTTCCTGGTGCTGCTTGCGGCTGTGCAGCGACCTTCCGCTCGTCATTCCCGCGAACGCGGGAATCCAGGGCCTTACCTGCGAGAACCTTTGAACTCGCTCGACCCCCGCCTTCGCGGGGATGGCGGTCAAACGCCGCCGGGCCTGGTGACTCGAATCCGATCGCTGGTGCGATGCGTTACGTGAAAAGGAAAAAGGCCGGCGGAAGTTCCGCCGGCCTTGCTGACTGCGTGCCGGTCAGGCGCCGTTGGCGGCCTTGCGCAGCTTGCTGTTGCGGTAGCCGTAGCCGAAGTAGATCAGCATGCCGATCGCGGTCCAGCCGGTCATCAGGTGCCAATGCTCGGAGAACGGCTTCCAGAACAGGTACAGGCAGGCGGCCGCGCCGAGCGGGCAGATCACCACGGCCAGCGGCACGCGGAACGGGCGCGGCAAGTCCGGACGCGTCTTGCGCAGGATCAGCACGCCGATGCAGACGGTCGCGAAGGCCAGCAGGGTGCCCATCGACACCAGCTCGCCGAGCAGGCCGATCGGCAGGAACCCGGCCAGCAGCGCGGCGAAGATGCCGACGATGATGGTGCCGACGTAAGGCGTCTGGAACTTCGGATGCACCTTGGCGAAGAAACCCGGCAGCAGGCCGTCCTTCGACATCGAGTAGAAAATGCGCGGCTGGCCCATCAGCATGACCAGGATCACCGAGCTCAGGCCGGCGATGGCGCCGATTTCGACGGCGATCTTCAGCCAGCTCAGCGCCGGATAGGCTTCCAGCGCGGTCGCGACCGGCTTGGGCGTGCTCAGCATGTGGTAGGGCAGCAGGCCGGTCAGCACGCCGGACACGATGATGTAGATGATGGTGCAGATGACCAGCGAGCCGAGGATGCCGATCGGCATGTCGCGCTGCGGGTTCTTGGCCTCGCCGGCCGCGGTCGAGACCGCGTCGAAGCCGATGTAGGCGAAGAACACCACCGAGGCGCCGCGGATGATGCCGTCGTAACCGTACTTGCCGGGGCCCTGGCTTTCCGGGATGAACGGCACCCAGTTGTCGGGGTTGATGTACTTGGCGGCGAAGGCCACGAACAGGGTGATCACGATCACCTTGATCGCGACGATGATCGTATTGATGAAGGCCGACTGGGTGATGCCGACATAGCACAGGCCGCTGAGCGCGGCGACGATCGCCACCGCCGGCAGATTGATCAGGCCGCCGGTGTAGACGATGCTGCCGTCGACGACGTTGAGCGGCGCGGCCGCCAGCGAGGCCGGCAGGCCCATGCCCCACGTGCTTAGAAAACTGTTGAGGTAGCCCGACCAGCCGACCGCGACGGTCGAGGCCGCGAACAGGTACTCGAGGACCAGGTTCCAGCCGATGAACCAGGCGACGAATTCGCCCAGGGTGGCGTAGGAATACGAATAAGCGCTGCCGGAGACCGGCATCATCGCCGAGAACTCGGCGTAGCACAGGCCGGCGAAGGCACACGTAATGCCCGCGACGATGAAGCTCAGTACGATGGCCGGGCCGGCGTGTTCGGCCGCGGCGTGACCGGAGAGGACGAAGATGCCGGCGCCGATCACGGCGCCGATGCCTAGCATCACCAGTTGGGTGGCGGTCAACGATCGCTTCAGCGTTGCCTCGCCTTCGAGGCTGCCCTCTACGGGCTCGCCGGCATCCACGTGGCCGGACGGCGCCACCGGTTTGGTGATGAACAGGCCTCTCGACATCGAACTCCCCTCTCTCTCGTAAGAAGTGATCTCTACCCGTCGTTCTGGCGACGACGATGACCGCCTCCCTCAGTGGAGCGGCGGGCCACCTTAACCCAGGGTGGAAATGGGCGGCAAGCGCACACCGTCACGGGCTTTGCCCGCATAATCGCGCCCCCGGTCGCGCGCCAGTGTTCACTCCGCATGCCTGCGAAACATTCCGACGTCGTCGAAGTTCTGCGTTCCAATCTCATCGAATATGGCCGACGTTGGCCGCAGGAAGCCGAACATACGCTGGCGTTTCTAGCCTTGCTCGACGAGGCCCAGGGCCGCGGCACCGCCCCGGACGGCGCCCTGGCGCCCGGCGACCCCTTCCTGCGCGAGCGCCTGGCCGGCCATTTCACCGGCGGTGCGTGGCTGATCGACCGGGCCGGGCGCCGGGTCCTGCTGACCCACCACCGCAAACTGGAGCGCTGGCTGCAGCTTGGCGGCCATGCCGACGGCGACCGCGACCTGGCCCAGGTGGCCCTGCGCGAAGCCGAGGAAGAGTCCGGCCTGACCGGGCTCAGCGTCGAGCCTGAGCTGTTCGACCTCGACCGCCACTGGATCCCGGAACGCCGCGACGTCCCCGGCCATTGGCATTACGACCTGCGTTACGTCGTGCGCGCGAGCGACAACGAGGACTACGTGATCAGCGAGGAATCGCTGGACCTGGCCTGGCGCGAGATCGCCGAATTGCTCGAGGACCCGGGCAGCGACGAGTCGATGCGGCGCATGGCCCGCAAGTGGCTGGAGCGTGGCTGAGGCGGCGGCCGCAATGAAGATGCTTGCGGTGCCGGGCGATACCGCCCGAGCGATGCGTACCAAAGGGTAGGAGCGACGCAAGTCGCGACCGCGCCGTCCCGGCCTCGCGGCGCTACCAGCCGCAGCTTCCTGTAGGAGCGGCGTGAGCCGCGACCGCAGGGCTTCAGGCGGTGCTACCAGTCTTCGCGATGCTGTTGCCCTGTCCCGTGCGATTTCCTTCTTGGCTAAGGCTGGATTTGGCTATGGCTATGGCTGTTTTTGCTGTGGCTTTTGTTGTGCGTCGTTTCGCACTGGCGAAGGACATCGAAGACCCGGAGGGCGGTGCGCAGGGATGCGCGCCGTTTTTCATCGGGACAGGGATGTCCCGTATGAAAAAGCCCTGCGTTGGCATCGAACGTGCGGGCCCTTGATTCAAAGAAAAGCATTTTTCTTTGGTTACCTTTCTTTTGTTGCTTATGACAAAAGAAAGTAACCCGCCGCTTTAGTGGCGGAAGCTTTTGGCGTTTGATCTTGTTTCCTTAGAAGCTTCAAGCAAGTGCAGAGCTTCCGTCCGCTAACGCGGCCGGGTTACTTTCTTTTGCTAAGCCCAAAAGAAAAGTAACCAAAGAAAAGGGCTCTCCTTGCAAGGGC
>NZ_JBQEOE010000077.1:0-9710 GCF_052045105.1 Lysobacter sp. 22409
ATCGCTGCCGTCGCCCAGATTGCCGGTGGCGAGCAGGCTCGCGCCGGCGGCCACGTTGACGGTGTTGGCGCCGGCGCTGCCGGTCAGGGCCGCCGTGGTGCCGCCAGCGGCCTGCAGGCTGCCGCCGACATTGAGCACGGTGCCATCGGCCAAGGCCACGGTCGGCGTTTCCAGGGCGCCGGCCACAGTCAGCGTGCCGCCGTTGAGGGTGGTACCGCCGCTGAAGCTCTGCGCCCCGGTCAGGGTCGCGGTGCCTGCGTTGTCCTTCTGCAGGAATTCGAAGTTGACCGTATCGCCGCCATCGAAACTCAGCGCGGCGGCGTTGTTCAACACCACCGTATCGCCGGCCCCATGACCGCCGCCGTCGATGACGTTGTTCAACACCGCACCGTCGTTGAGCGTGAGCGTATCGTCGCCGCCCGCCAGGCCAATGGCGCCGCTGCCGCTGACCGTACCCGACACGGTGAAACTGTCGGCCAGTGCGCCGCCGCTGTAGCTGCCGTCCACGTTCAGCGTTGCGCCGCTGGCCACGGTGGTGGTCAAGGTGTTGCCCACTGCTGCGACGACGCTGCCGCCGGCGGTCACGTTCAAACTGCCGGCCACCACGTTGACGGTGGTGAAGTCCGAGCTCGCCGGGCCGTTGACGTTGAGCGTACCCACACCGGTCTTGCTCAAGGTTTCGAAGCCCTGCACCGCGCCGAGGTTGGCACTGGTCGCGATATCGGTGTTGAAGGTGTCGTTGCCGGCCCCGGCTATGACCGTGCCGATGATGTTGGTGCCGTCGTGGATGGTCAGGGTGTCGTCGCCGGCGCCGAGATTGAAGCTGCCGAAGCCTGTGTCGAGGGTGCCGGCCACATCGAGCAGGTCGCTGCCGTCGCCCAGGTCGCCATTCGCCAGCAGGCTGCCGCCGGCGCTCACGGTCACTGCGTTGGCACCGGTGCTGCCGGTGATCGCCACCGCCGTGCCGACGCCTGCCTGCACGCTGCCGTCGACGTTGAGTGCGGTGCCGTCGGCCAGGCTCAAGGTCGGCGTTTCCAGGGCACCGGCCACCCGAAGGGCGCCGCCATCGATGGTGGTGCCGCCGCTGAAGCTCTGGGTTCCGACCAGGGTCGCCTCGCCGACGTTGTTCTTTTGCAGCAACTCGAAGTTGGCCGTGTTGCCGGCGTCGAAGATCATCGCATTGAGGTTGTCGAGCACCACGCTGTCGCCGGTGCCGGTGCCGCCGCTGATCGCAGCGCTGAGCAGCGAGCCGTCTTTGAGGGTCAAAGTGTCGTCGCCGCCGCACAAGTCGATGGTGCCGCTGCCCGACACCGTGCCGGAAACCGTCATGCTGTCGTTGTCGGCGCCGCAACCGTAACTGCCGTCGACGTTGAGCGTCGCGCCAGTGGCCACGGTTGTGGTCAGGGTATTGCCCGGCGCCGGGACCACGCTGCCGCTCGGCGTCACGTTCAAGGTGCCGGCCGCGACGTCGATGGTGGTGAAGTCCGAACTCGCCGGGCCGTTGATGTTGAGCGTGCCGACGCCGGTCTTGCTCAGTGTCTCGAAGCCCTGCACCGCGCCGAGATCGGCGCTGGTGGCGATGTCGGTATTGAAGGTGTCGTTGCCGATGCCGGCGGAGATCGTGCCGGTAATCGTAGTGCCGTCGTGGATGGTCAGAGTGTCGTCGCCGGCACCGAGCGCGAAGGTGCCGCCGCCGGTGTCCAGGGAGCCGGCCACGTCGACGACATCGGCGCCGTCGCCGAGATCTCCGTTCGCCAACAAGCTGCCGCCGGCACCCACGAATACGAAGTTGGTGCCGGCGCTGCCGGTGATCGTCGCCGCAGTGCCGACGCCCCCCTGCACGCTGCCATCGACGCTCAGCGCGGTGTCGTCGGCCAAGGCGATGGTCGGCGTGGTCAGGCTGCCGTCGACGTCGAGCACGCCGCCGGCGATGGTGGTGCCGGCGCTGAAGCTCTGAGTGCCGGTCATGCTGGCGATGCCGCTGTTCTGCTTGAGCAGGCTTTCGAAGCCGGCGGTGGTGCCGCCGTCGAAGCTCAGGGGCGAAGCATTGTCGAGCACCAATTGGTCGTTGGCGCCGCTGCCGCCGTCGACGCCGATGCCGCCGATCGTCGCGCCGTCGTTCAAGGTCAGCGTATCGCTGCCGGCGCCCAGGTTCAGCGCGGCAGCGCCGGTGTTCAAGGCGCCGGCCAAGGTCAGCGTGTCGCTACCGTCGCCGAGGTCGCCATTGGCGGCGAGGCTGGCGCCGGCATTGACCGCGATGGTGTTGATGCCGGCGCTGCCTGTGAGCGCGGTCGGCGCGGGGCCGGCGGCCTGCACGCTGCCGTCGATGTTCAGAATAGTTCCGTCGGCCATCGACACGGCGGAGGTGTCGAGGGCGCCGTCCACGTCCAAGGTACCGCCGTCGATCGCGGTGCCGGCGCTGTAGCTTTGGCCTCCGGTAAGGGTCAGCACGCCGATATTCTGTTTGGTCAGGCGTTCGAAACCGGCGACGCCGGTGCCGCCGAAGGTCAGCGGCAAGGCATTGTTGACCACCAGGTTGTCGGCGCTGCCGGCACCGGCATCGACGCCCGCACCGACGATCGCCGCGCCATCGTTCAAGGTCAGGGTGTCGTCGCCGGCACCGAGGTTCAACACCGCAGCTCCGGTATCCAGGGTGCCGGTGAGGTTGACCGCATCGCTGCCATCGCCGAGATCGCCGTTGGCTCGCAGGATTCCGCCGCTGTTGACGTTGATCGTGCTCGCACCGGCATCGCCGCTGAGCAGCGCCGGCGCGGCGCCGGCGGCCTGTAAGGTGCCGTCCACGTTCAGGGTGGAGGTACCGCTCATCGCAACCGTGGCGGTGTTGAGGATGCCGTTGACGTCCAAGGTGCCGGCACTGACGGTGGTGGCGCCGATGCTGTTGTTCGCGGTCAGCGTGGTGGTGCCCGTGCCGACCTGGGCGAAGGTACCGGGGCCGCTCATGATGGCGTTGAAGACGACCGTGTCGCTGCGGTTCATCGACAGCGTGGACGTCGGCGAGTCGACGATCACGTTGCCGGTGCCCAGATTGCCCGACGTGCCGCCGTTACCGATCATCAGGTTGCCGTTGTTGACGACGGTGTTGCCGGTGTAGGTGTTGTTGCCGGTCAGCGCCCAGGTGCCGCTGTCGTTCTTGGCCAGCGTGGTGATGCCGGTACCGGCGTTGCCGATGATGCCGGCCAGGGTGTTGTTGCCGGTATTGGTGCCGCCCAGCGCGATGGTGCGCGCCACGTTCGGATTCGCCAACCCGATCGTGCCGGTGTTGGTGAAGTCGACCGCGCCCGTGCCCGACGACTCGATGAAGGTCACGCCCGACGCTAGGGTAAACAGGCGGTCGGTGCTGTCGCCCGCGCCGGTGTAGCGCAAGGTGGAGCCGTTGCCGATCACCAGGTTCGACGCCGCACTCGAGGACGCGCCGATACCGCTGGCCGCACCGCCATTGGCCAACTGACTGACGCCGAGCACGCCGCCGCTGATGGTGGTGATGCCGGTATAGCTGCTGTTGTTGTTGGTCAGGATCCAGGTGCCGATGCCGGTCTTGGTCAGCGAGGTGGCGCCGGTGCCGTTGTTGTCGAGCTGCGCCGAGAAGGTGTTGTCGGCGGTGTTGACGCCGGTGAGAGTAAACGTGCGCGCGGCATTGGTGCCCGCCAGCGCGATGACGCCGGTGTTGGTCATATTCAGCGCGCCGGTGCCCGATGCATCCAACGTACCGCCACCGACACCCAGCGTGAACAGACGGTCGCTGCTGGTGGCTGCGCCGGTGTAACCGAGAGTGGCGCCGCCGCCGATGACGAGATTAGCGGCAGCCGAACTGCTGGCGCCGATCGCGCTGTTGCTGCCGCCGTTGCTCAGACAGTCGACGCTCAAAGTGCCGGCATTGATTGTCGTTGAGCCGGTATAGCTACTATTGCAACCGGACAGGCGCTGGATCTGCGCGCCGTTCTTCACGAGATTGCCGCTGCCGCTGATCGCGCCGGCGTAGACGATGCCTGCGGCATTATTGCCGCTGCTCAGCGTCAGGGTCTGCGCGCCCAGGCTGATGTTGCCGCCTACAGCACCGCCGCCGTGCAGCCAGGCGAACGTGGTGTTGAAACCGTTGAGATCCAGCAGCGCGCCGGCGGTATTGAGCATGTCCAAATGACCGGTGCCGAAGGCCGTGGCCGACCCGGCGCGCAGGATGCCGCCGGTGACTTGGGTGCCGCCCGTATAGGTGTTGTTACCGGACAACAACAGGGTGCCGGGGCCATCCTTGCGCACGTAACCGCCGCCCACGACGGTGCCGCTGAATGCCAGAGTGGTGGCCGCATTGGCCACCTCGATCGCGGCCGGACCGCTTTGTGCAGTGAATCCGCGGTCGATGCTGATGTTGCCGCCGGTGTACTTGAGGATGGCGGTGTTGAACAGAAGATTGGACGAGACGTTGGAGGAAGCGCCGATACCGCTGGCGAGGCCGCCGTTGGCCAGGCAATCGGTGGTGATCTGGCCGCCGTTGATATTAGTGACACCGGTATAGGTGTTGTTGCAGCCGCTCATGATCTGTTGCGTCGCGCCGTACCCGCCGCCCCGTATGAAGCCGCCGGTGCCGCTGATGGTCCCGGTAAACGTGCCCGCGCTGCCGATGGAGGTCAGCGTGGCCGAGCCCAGGGTCACGTTGCCGCCGCCTCCGAGCGCCCCGATGGTGTTGTTGAAACCGGCGAGATCCGTCGTCGCTCCGGTCGCCACGACCAGGTTGTTGGTGGTGGCGCCGAAGGCCTGCGTGGAACCGGCCCGCAGCGTGCCTGCATTGACGGTGGTGCCGTTTCCGTAGGTATTGGTGCCGGACAACACCAGGGTGCCTGGACCTTCCTTGCGCAAACCGTCATCGCCCACCACCGTGCCGCTCACGGTCAGCGTGGTCGCTGCATTGCTGACGTCGACGCCGCCGCTGCCGCCGCCCGCGGCAAGGTTACCGACGGTGAAGCCGCGGTCGGTGCTGGTCGTCCCGCCCGTATACATCAGCGTCCCGTTGTTGAGAACGAGATTGCCCGAGGCACTGCTCGAAGCGCCGATGCTGCTGACCAGCCCGCCGTTGGCCAACGTGGTGACCGACAAGGTGCCGCCGTCGACGCGTGTGATGCCGGTGTAATCGTTGCCGGCGTTGCTGAGGGTCAAGGTGCCGGCGCCGGTCTTGGTGAAGTTGGCACCGTCGGTGCTGGTGACCAGGCCGCTGAAACCGAGGTTGGCTGCAGCGTTGGTGACTTCGATACCGCTGCCGAGGATCGCGCCGGACTTGGCGAGGGTGAAGCCGCGATCGCTGCTGGTGGTGCCGCCGGTATAGCGCAGCGTGCTGCCTTCCAATACCAGGTTGGACGAGGCCGCGGACGACGCGCCGATGCTGCTCGCCGCGCCGCCGTTGGCGATGCTGGCAACCGACAGGATGCCCTGCGATACGGTGGTGCCGCCGCTGTAGGTGTTGTTGATATTGCTCAGCGTGACCAGGCCGGTGCCGGCCTTGGTGAAGCCGATGCTGCTGCCGTTGTCTACGATCTGCGAGGCGATGGCGAAGTTGCCGGTGCCGTTCTGCTGGATGCCGAGCGCGCCGCCGCCGGCCATGCCGGTGAGCGAGCCGCCGGTGATCGTCTGGTTGTTGGCGCCGACCGACGGCGCGACGATGATGGTTCCATCGATGCCCAGCGTCTGGCCGGCGGCGACGGTGACGGTGGTGGTCGCGTCCGGGGTGGTGAACTGCAGGCCACCGAGTTGGACGCTGCTGCCGACCGTGCCGAAAAAACTGTCGGCATCGGCATCGCTGTCGGAAATGAATTCGCCGGTCAACCAGAGCGACGCGTCGTCCTTGTCGGTGTAGTCGGCATCGGTGAAGGCAAGGATATTGCCGCCGACCACCTTGGCGTAGTCGGTGCCGTTGACCGTGGCCCAACCGCCCAGGAGGGTGTTGGTGGTGGTGATGTTGCCGCTGCCCGGCAGATTGAAGTTGATCAGTCCGCCGGTGCGGGTGATGGCGCCAAGGTTGACGGTCATGCTGCCGCCGGCGCCGGAGGTCGCACCGATGGTGTTATTGCCGGCGACGACATTCAAACCGTTGAAGGTCTGGGTATTGGCCTCGCCGGCCGCGCCGACCGCATTGAGCGTGCCGCCGCCCATGGTCAGGGTCGAGGCGCTGGAGATGATGTTGCTGGCGGGCCCGCCCGCCCCGGCGAAGTCCAGCCGCAGCGTGCCGCCGTTAATCGTAGTCGCACCGGTATAGGTGTTGGTTCCGGTTAGAGTCTGGGTGCTGGCGCCCTCCTTGGTGAGGCCGCCGCTGCCGGTGATGTTGCCGGCATAGCTGGTGTTGGTGGCCGCGGCCCCGTTGAGGGTCAGCGTGCCCGTACCGATGTCGACGCTGCCGCCTGTACCGGCCAGCGACGGCAGAGTGATGTTGAGATCGTTGAGGTCCAGCGTTCCGCCATTGATCACGGCGCCACTGCTGGCGCCGAACGCGCTCGTATTGCCTGCGCGCAGAGTGCCGCCGTTGACGGTGGTGCTGCCGGTATAGGTGTTGACGCCGTTGACCACCCAGGTGGACGCGCCGCTCTTGGCCAGGCCGCCGGCACCGGAAATGACGCCGGTGAAGAAGTTGTCGGCTCCGACGAAGCTGCCGCCGAGGGTGCCGGTATTGGTGAGCCCCAGGGTCCCGCTGAGCGACAACGCACCGCTGCCATCGCTGTTGATCGTGCCGTTGTTGAGCCCCCAGGCGCGGTTACTGCTGGCGCCGGCACCGGTGTAGCTGAGCACGCCATTGGTGATGCCGATACCACCACTCGAGCCAAGCGAACTGGCGACGCCGGTATTGGCCAGCGTGCTCGCCGAAACCGTCACGTTGCCGATGCTGGTGGTGGTAGCAGTGTAAGTATTGGCCCCGCCCAGCGTGATCGTACGGTTCGTGCCGCCGCCAGTCAGAGTGAAAAGAGGTTGGCCGCCGCTGATGACGCCCGACAACACCAGGTCCGCGCTTTGCGCGCTGAAGAAAGTGCCGCGCGCAGCGAAGGCGCCGTTCTGGTACTGACCTAAGATGTTGCCGGTCAGCGTGAGGGTGCCCGTGCCCGAATTGGTGATTCCGCTATTGCCGAAAAAACGCGAGAACACTTGCCAATTACGGTCGGAGCTGGAGCCGCTGCCGGTATAGACCGCGTTAATGCCGCTGTCCGAAGGGTTCAGAACGATCGTGCCGTTGGCCACCGTCGTCGGCGCACCCAGTGCACTGGCCCCTCCGTTTACATTAGCGATGGAACTGAAGAAAACAGTAGCGTTGGTGCCGACCACCGTTTGCCCGGTGTAGTCATTGGCGTTGTTGGTCAGCGCGACGCCGTTCTGCAGGTTGAGGCCGCCGGCGCCGGTGTAGCGCGCGGCGCCGACGCTGCCGCCGATGACGACCGATCCACTGGTGAGGGTCACCACGCGGCTGGCATTCAGTGCGCCGGTACTGGACAGCCAGGTGCCATTAGCCATGGTGATGCCGTTGCCGGCGACGCCCAGCGCAGCGTCGCCGTTGACGAAGAGACGCCCGGCGCCGACGTTGATGCCGCCACTGAAGGTGTTCGCACCATTGAGCGTCAAGTCGCCGGCGCCGGCCTTGGCCAGGCCGGCCGTGCCGGCGATGACGGAGTTGATCGTCGCGCCGACGCCCGCGTTAGTGGTGATGGTGGGCGCGACGCCCCCCAGGGTCAGGGTGCTACCGCTGAGCGTGTAACCGGTGGTCTCGAAGGTCAGGTTGTGCACGCTTATCGGCACGCCCAAGGTCACCGTGCCGGCGGTGCCACCAAAGAACGCGTCATCCAGTGCGGCGTTGTTCCAGGCGCTGTAAGGCCCGCTCACGCCATCGCCATTGGGACTCCAGAACGGACTGGTGGTGTTCCAGATACCGGTTCCGCCGCGCCCCACCGCGGTGCCGTTGACATCCCAGAACCGATTCGCCGCCTGTGCCGGCGCATACAACGACAGCAATACCGCGAACACGGCCAATTGCAACGGCCACGCGCGCTCAGGAGGCGAACCTTCGACCTGGTCGCGATCAAGCACCCGCTCGTGTACGCGGCCGCGCTTATCGACCCCTCCCCCGCTCTTGCCACGGCTGGTGGCGAGTTCCGAAACGACCACCCACGCGTTGAGCGCATGCGACCAGAGGATGCGGAAAATGCGGTTCATGTTGTTCTCCGTGTGACTCGCGAACGCGTGACGGACGAGGCGCCGTCGGCTACGTCAGTGACCGTCTTTCAGATACGAATAAATCGATGATTGGATGAAGCTGGCACGGTCGAGTGCAGGAAATCGGCGAAGTGCGGCCAAGTACGGCCAGATGTGGCGATGCGCTGGAGAAAGCCTTCGCGAAACGAACAAAGCAGCGGCGTGGAATCGGAACGGGCGGCGAGCAGCGGCACGATGCGAGGCACTGCGATGACGCCGACCACCCCTGTTCGGGCAAGCGCTATCGACTGATGTCGACGAGACTTCTACACCCGAAAATAGCGAAATCGCAAGCGGATTCGGGGCATCGAACCGCACTTAGCCAACAAGGATCGGAAAAGCGCCGCCGATCGTCACGCGCCTTGCACGCGAGGCCATCGTCGCAGTGAGAAAACGTTAGTTTCAGTGAACATCCGATAGTGAACCTGCCCACGCCGCAAGCTGATGGCGCAGAGAGTTCGATTCATGCCGCCCCCTTCATCGGTCTCCATACCCGCTGGAACCTCGATGTTGTTTCAGTGCTCGAAATCTTCGGTGTGGCTCAGCAGCGCGTCGATGCGGATGCGCTGCGACAGCTCGCTGACGGGCTGCCATCCGTTGGCCGCGGCGACGCCCTCCAACCGTTTCAGGTTCGCCGCGACCTCGCGATAGAACATGCACGCCGCCCGCCCGATTTTGTCGGGATAGTGCCCCGCCACTTCGGAGCGCTCGGACAGTTGCGCGGACATCCCCCGCCTCCGGCGCACTAGGATTTGTGCTGTGTATCGCATTTTAAGAGGGGGCCGGATGTTTCGAAATTGGGAAAAATCTTAGGGTCGATGCATCGGGGGTGCCTGTAGAAATTGGCCACGGTGCCATTGGGGAAAACCCGCCGTGGACAGCGCCGACTTCGGCACAACCTGGATTGCGTCGGGTTTCGCTGCTCGGCCGCTCGCTGGCGCAGTCGGCCAAGGTCTTATCACTGTCTGATCGTGCGGACGCTTGGCATCCTGTCGGTCCTAGGCATCGCCGATGGCGGTGCGGTCGGCAGCATCTCAGGCCTTGCCAGCGGGCGGCCGGACCGTCAGGTGCCGGCCGCCCTTCGTTTACCAACGAATTCTGATACCCAGGTTAGCCTGGCGCTGCTGGATGTCGCTGCCCTCCAGGCTTTCCCCGTAGGACAACACGCCGAACAGGCTGACGGAATCGTTCAACTCGGCTTCCACGCCGACGTCGACGGTCGCCATCAGGCCCAGCTCGTGGTTCGGAAACGCTTGCGGTTGCGTGCCGGAGCCGATCGGCACCACCAGCAAGGCGTTGTCCTTCTCGCCCAGGGTGTCCTGCAGGCCGAGCGTCGCCCACGGGCGGATGCGTGCGCCGCCGGCCGTCTCGAAACGCTTCTCGGCACGCACCGCGGCGCGCACCGTGCCCAGCAGGTCGTCGTCCATCACCAGTTGCTTGCCGCTCGCATCGCGCTGGTCCTGCCACTGCAT
>NZ_JBQEOE010000078.1:0-9707 GCF_052045105.1 Lysobacter sp. 22409
GCCACCGTAGCCTCGGCGTCCTCGGCCTGGCCCCAGGCCGGCAGCCGGAACCGATGCAGCGCCCACCAGGCCACCGCCGGCATCGCCACCAGCCACAACGGCAACCAGCCGATCGCGCCATGGCTGCCGCGCGCGGCCGGCAGCATCAGCACCAACAGGCTGCCGATGGCGAGGGCGTAGCGCAGGGCGGTGTCGAGGTCCGCGCGGACGGCATCGGCGAAATGGTCGGAAGACGTGCTGACGGTCATGTCCAGGCTCCGGAAAGCGGGCGTAAGTGTCGGTGACCCCACCATCTCGCCGCGCCGTCTCAGAGGCTGCGATCTTCCTTGCCGCTCATCGGCGCGCCGCCCGTGCGGCACGTCGGCTTTACGCTGTGCCGGGTCTGGCGACTCGAGCGGGCGGCTGGCCCATGGCCGCGAACCAAAACGCCGGGAGCTTCGCTCGCAACCATGGCGGAAGGGCCGCGGGCTCATGCGCGAGGCGGCGGCGCGAGCGCGACCGCGACAAAGCGCAGCGGCCGCGGTCGCTTCGCCCGGGCGGCTCACGGTCGCGGCTTGCGCCGCTCCTACCCAAGCGCGATCGCCCCCGAGCCGAAGCTCAGTAACCGGCCTTGTCGAGCGCCTTCTCGGCTTCTTCGCGGCCCAGCGCGATCAGTTCCTTGGCCCGCCAGAACTCGTAGAACTGGCAGGCGTCGCGCGGAATCCGGATGACCAGCTCCGGCGGGTCCAGGGCCAACTGCACGCGGGCGATCTGGGCCTGCATCATGTCGAGCGAACGCGCCATCAGTTCGCTGAAGCCCAACTCGTGCGGCGGTTGTTCGCCGTTGGGGGCCTCGTCGGCGCCGCGCCGGAACCAGCGCATCAGCATCGAAGGCTTCGACTCCGCGACCTCGCTGCCCGGCGCCTTGGCGCCGTTCTGCTGGGCGAGCGCGCCCGGCGGCCGCTCCGGCCAGCCGTGCATGTCGACGGCGATCAAACGGTGCGCATCGGACAAACGCGTGGCCGCGATCGGCAACGGCGCCAACAGGCCGCCGTCGACGAGTTCGCGGCCGTGCAATTCATAAGGCGGAAACACGCCCGGGATGGCGATGGACGCGCGCACCGCGTCCCACAGGTCGCCTTCGCGCAGCCAGACTTCGCGCTGGCGGATCAGGTCGACCGCGACCGCGGTGAACTCGATCTCCAGGTCTTCGATGCGCGGCTCGCCGGTCAGTTCGCGCAGCGCGTGCATCAGGCGCTCGCCGCGGAACAGACCCGGTTGCCCCAGGCCGGGGTCGAGCAGGCGCAGCATCGCGGTGCGGCTCATGCCGTACAGCCAGTCTCGGTAGACCTCGAGCTTGCCGGCGGCGAACAGGCCGCCGACCAGGGCGCCGCTGGACGAGCCGGCGACCGCGACGATGCGCATCGACCGCGCTTGCAAGGCCTCGATCACGCCGATCTGCGCCAGCCCGCGGGCACCGCCCGCACCGAGCACCAGGGCGACCGGTTCGTCGCGGGGAATATGCGGTGCGTCGGCGCCGGGCATCAGCGTCCGTAGTTGCTCAGCGCCAATTCCAGCATCGACTTGGCCTGTTCGCGCAGCACCACCGGCTCGACGATCTCGGCATCGCTGCCGTAATGCATCACGTCCATGAGCAGCTCGCGTCCGGCGCTGTACGGCACCTTCAGCTCGTAGCGGCCGTCGGGCAGGAAACGGCCCTGCTGCTGCGAATGCCAGTGCTCGTCGGCGACCCAGCGCGCGGCCTTGGCGCTGAAGACGATGGTCGCCCAGCCCTTCGGCGCGCCGGAGAAAATGCCGTAGCTCGAAGCCAGGTGCTGGTCGAGCTCGTCGTCGGCGACGTCGCGCGCGGTGTCTTCGCCGATCTTGGCCGCGCTGATGCGGTCGACCGAGAAACTGCGCAGCGCATCGCGCTCGTGATCCCAGGCGTCGAGGTACCAGTTTTCGCGGTAATGGGTGAGGCGCTGCGGCGACACGCTGCGGCGGGTGCGCTGGTCGGTCGAGCGCGCCCGGTATTCGAAGGTCAACTGCTTGCGATCGAGCACCGCGGTGGCGACGGCGCGGAACGCGGTCTCGTCGAGGCGCCGGGTGCGGTGCGGAATCACCCGCACGCGCTCGACCGGCAGGCGTCGGCCGCCGGCATGTTCGTCGAGCAGCTTTTCGATGCGCTGCTGCAAGGGCGCGAGCGCGTTCGACAACACGCCGCCGCCGCTGCGCATCAGCAACTGCTGCGCGGCCAACAGCGAGTGCAGCTCTTCCGAACTCAGCCACAGGCCGGGCAGCTCGAAGCGATCGCCTTCGCTGGTGTCGTAGCGGAAACCGGCCTCTCCGTTGCCGACCACCGGCGCCATCAGATAGTCGCGCAGGTAGGCCAGGTCGCGGTAGACAGTCGCGCGCGAACACTCCAGATCCTCTTGGAGGCGCTGGACTGTGACCGGATACCGGGCTGCGGTGAGAATCCGGTGCAGTGCGTGGATGCGTTCGATACGTTCCATGTCGGCGATGTCTAGTGGATTCGGTGGGGTCGCAACTAGCATGGCACCGGCCGCTGTCCGGCCGCCACCATCGAACTTGGGGATCGTACGTGATCGAGCCCGCAATATCCGCAACGCCGCCCCCGGCGCCGCGTTTACCGGGCTGACCGCGGCGCCCGCCAGGCCGGAGCGCCGCCGGAGCGGGCCGCCCGGGCCGCGACCGGCTTCGCCGAGCCTCGTCGCGCCGACGCGAACGCCTGCGCACGGTCGCGCGCGAGGACCAGTCGCCGACAGCTTCGAGCGGGTCGCCGGCCGGCAGCACCGGCAGCGACTCCCCTCGACCGGATGAGGTTACGACGACGTCGGTATCGAGAACCGTTGTCGGGAGCAGTATCTGGATCGGCGCGCCGGCGCAGTAGTGACATTAGACACCCATGCGGTCGCAACGGTTGCGACTGCGCGAGCCCGCCGACAGCCGCGACGCCAAGCCCGATCACAAGACCTGCACAATGTTGCAGTGCGATGGCGCTACAACGCACAAGCCCGGATTTCGCGCAAGCTCGCGGCGACACGCCCAGGTAGGCACAATGCCGCCATGCGAAAGCACGCTCCCCAAGAGCCAGCCATCGACTTGTCGCCCTCGCCCGGCGACGAGGTCAAGACCACGACCTGTTACATGTGCGCATGCCGTTGCGGCATCAAGGTCTGGCTCAGCGACGGCCGGATCCGTTACATCCAGGGCAACCCAGATCACCCGGTCAACCAGGGCGTGCTGTGCGCCAAGGGGTCGGCCGGCATCATGCAGCACTACTCGCCGGCGCGGCTCGATAAGCCCTTGCTGCGCGTGGGCGAGCGCGGCAAGGGCGAATTCCGCGAGATCGAATGGGACGAGGCGCTGCGCATCGCCGCCAACTGGCTCGCGCCGATCCGCGAACGCAACCCCGACGAGTTGGCCTTCTTCACCGGCCGCGACCAGTCGCAGGCGCTGACCGGTTGGTGGGCGCAGCAGTTCGGCACGGTCAACTATGCCGCGCACGGCGGTTTCTGCTCGGTCAACATGGCCGCCGGCGGCCTCTACACCCTGGGCGGTTCGTTCTGGGAGTTCGGCGAGCCCGACTGGGAGCATTCGCGTTATCTGATGTTGTGGGGCGTGGCCGAAGACCACGACTCCAACCCGATCAAGCTCGGCCTGGGCAGACTCAAGGCCAGCGGCGCCAAGATCGTCGCGGTGAACCCGGTGCGCAGCGGCTATGGCGCGATCGCCGACGAATGGATCGGCATCCGCCCCGGCACCGACGGCCTGTTCGCGTTCGCCCTGATCCACGAATTGCTCAAGGCCGACCGCATCGACCTGGACTACCTGGTGCGCTACACCAACGCGCACTGGCTGGTGATCCGCAATCCCGGCGGCGCCGACGACGGCCTGTTCGCGCGCGACGGCGAGGGACGTGCGCTGTGTTGGGCGCGTGGTCTACCTGACGACGCGAGCCAAGGCCGCGCCCACCCCGCCGACGCGATTGACATCGCGCCGGCCGTGGTCGGCGAATACAGTCTGCCCGACGGCCGTCGCGTGGTGCCGGTGTTCCATCTGGTCGCCGAGCGCTACCTCGACCCGCAGTACGCGCCCGACGCAGTCAGCGAACGCTGCGGCATCCCCGCCGAGACCATCCGCCGCATCGCCCGCGAACTCGCCGAAGCCGCGTTCGAACAAGCCATCACCCTGCCGATCGCCTGGACCGATGCCTACGGCCGCCAGCATGCCGAAATGACCGGCCGCCCGGTCAGCATGCACGCCATGCGAGGCATCAGCGCGCACAGCAACGGCTTCCATACCTGCCGCGCGCTGCATGTGCTGCAGTTGTTGCTCGGCGCGGTCGATACGCCGGGCTCCTTCCGCTATCAACCGCCGTTCCCGAAACCGATCCCGCCGCCGAACCGGCCCGGCAAGACGCGCCAGCCCAACGGCGCGCTCGACGCCGCGCCGCTCGGCTTCGTCCACAGCCCCGAGGACCTGGTCGTCGACGCGGACGGCCAGCCGCGCCGCATCGACCACGCTTTCTCCTGGGCCTATCCGTTGTCGGCGCACGGCATGATGCACACCGTGATCCGCAACGCCTGGGCCGGCGACCCGTACAAGATCGACACGCTGATGATGTTCATGGCCAACATGAGCTGGAACTCGGCCATGAACACCGGCGAGACCATCGGCTGGCTGACCGATCGCGGCGAAGACGGCGAGTACCGCATCCCGCGCATCATCTACGCCGATGCCTACGCCTCGGAGATGACCGCCTACGCCGATCTGGTCCTGCCCGATACCACCTATCTGGAACGCTTCGACGCGATCAGCCTGCTCGACCGGCCGATCTCCGATGCCGACTCGGCCAGCGACGCGATCCGCCATCCGGTGGTCGACGCCGCGCAACAGCGCGAAGGCCGCGACGTGCGCGGCTTCCAGTCGGTGCTGCTGGAACTCGGCGCGCGCCTCGGCCTGCCCGGCATGGTCCACGACGACGGCAGCCCGCGTTACCGCGACTACGCCGACTACATCGTGCGCCACGAGCGCGCGCCCGGCGTCGGCCTGCTCGCCGGCTGGCGCGGCGAACACGGCGAACTCGAAGCCAAGGGCCCGCCGAACCCGCAGCAGTTGCAGCGCTACATCGACAACGGCGGCTTCTGGCGCAGCCATGTGCCGGAGTCGGCGCGCTACTACAAGATGGCCAATCGCGGTTATCTGGACTGGGCGCAGAAGATGGGCTTCATCGGCCACGCCGACCCGATCGTGCTGCAGCTGTATTCGGAGACGATCCAGAAGTTCCGCCTGGCCGCGCAAGGCCACGGCGCGCAGCAACCGCCGCCGGAGCACCGCGAACGCGTGGCGACCTATTTCGACCCGCTGCCGATCTGGTACGAACCTTTCGAGGGCGCCCAGGTCGATCAGGTCGACGCGAAATTCCCGCTCAGCGCGGTGACCCAGCGGCCGATGTTCATGTACCACGCCTGGGGGTCGCAGAACGCCTGGCTGCGCCAGATCGTCGCGCGCAATTACCTGTATCTGCATCCGGACACCGGCGCGCGCCACGGCATCGCCGATGCCGACTGGATCACCATGGAATCGCACCACGGCCGCATCACCGTGCAGGCGCGCTTCGCCGCCAACGTACAGGCCGACACGGTCTGGACCTGGAACGCGATCGGCAAGCGCCGCGGCGCCTGGCGGCTCGACAAGGACGCTCCGGAAAGCCGCAAGGGCTTCCTGATGAATCATCTGATCTCCGACATCACCCCGAAGGGCGACTACGCCAATGCCGACCCGGTCACCGGGCAGGCGGCGTGGTTCGATCTGCGCGTGTCGATCCGCAAGGCCGATGCGGCGCAGAACGCGCGCGGCGAATCCGAACCGCAGTTCGCCCCGCTCGCGTTCGCCCAGGCCGAACCCGGCCCCTTGCGCTACGGCGCGGAATTTCGCGCTCGCCGCGCGGGGGGCAAGCGTGAGCAGGATTGAATCGACGATGCGGCGCTGCGCGAACGTCGTCGAAACCGGCAGGGAGCATCGCCGATGAGGACCGCACGCCTGTTCGCCGGTTGGCTGTGCATCGCGCTCGGCTTCGGCCTGATCGTCCTGCTTGGGCTCGGCGTGTTGGACCCGACCCGGGACGCCGCCGCTCACGCGACTTCGGCCACGCCGGTGTTGATCGCGCTGATGCCGAGCGTGGCGATCGGCTTGACCGTGTTCGCGCTGGGCCTGTGGTTGCTCGCTACCGGAAAGAAAAAACGATGACCGATCTGCCGCCGCCGTCGAAGAAAAAGCTCGGTCTGGTCATCGACCTGGACACCTGCGTCGGCTGCCATGCCTGCGCGGTGAGCTGCAAGGAATGGAATGCCGGCGGTTTCGCCGCGCCGCTCACCGACGAGCGCCCCTACGGCAAGGATCCGTCCGGCATCTGGTTCAACCGCGTGCACAGCTACGAAGTCGCCGCGAGCGAGGCCGCACCCGCGCGCGCCGAAGCGATGCCGCTGGCCGACCCGGTGCGCGGCTGCGGCGAGGTCGCGGCGCCGCAACCGGCGATGACCTTGCACTTCCCGCGTTCGTGCCTGCATTGCGAACAACCGGCCTGCGTGACCGTATGCCCGACCGGCGCCAGCTACAAGCGCGCCGAAGACGGCATCGTGCTGGTCGACGAGGACAAATGCATCGGCTGCAAGCTGTGTTCCTGGGCCTGCCCCTACGGCGCGCGCGAGTACAGCCCGGTCGAAGGCGTGATGAAGAAATGCACCCTGTGCATCGACCGCATCTACAACGAGAACCTCGACGAGTCCGAACGTCAGCCGGCCTGCGTGCAGGCCTGCCCGACCCGGGCGCGTCATTTCGGCGACCTCGGCGACCCCGAGTCCAAAGTCTCCAAGCTCGTCGCCGAACGCGGCGGCGTCGACCTGATGGCGCAACTGGGCTATCAGCCGACCAACAAATACCTGCCGCCGCGTCCGCGCCGCGCCGGACCGGCCGAAGCCCCACCGCGCGAGGAAGCCTTGGACACCAAGCAATTGCCGTCGGCGCTGCGCTGGCTGGACCGGATGCTGTCGCGATGAAGCCCTGCGAAACCCAGCCGCCGAAATGCGCCTGCACCGGTACCGCTCGCGCGGATCGGACCGTTGCCGGCTCCGTCCTCGTTCGTCGCTTACTCGCAGGCTGATATGCATCCCGCGTTTTCGGTCATTTTCTTTACCACCTTGTCCGGGGCCGGCTACGGCCTGATGGCCTGGCTGGGCGTATTCGTGTTCTGGCAGCACGCGCTGAGCGGATCGCCGCAGTCGCTGTCCGACAGGACGATCGGTTTCGCCCTGATCGCCGCGCTGGCACTGGTCAGTGTCGGCCTGCTCAGCTCGATGCTGCACTTGGGCAAACCAGCGCGTGCCTGGCGTGCGTTCTCGCAATGGCGCACCTCCTGGCTGTCGCGCGAGGGCGTCATGGCGGTCGTCACTTACCTGCCCGCGCTCGCGTTAGGCCTGTGGTTGTGGCCGTCGAGTCCGCTGCGCGATGCCGGCGCGATCCTACCGGCGGCGCTGGCGGCCATGCTGGCGATCTGCTCGATGATCACGGTCGCCTGCACGGCGATGATCTACGCCTCCTTGCCACCGATTCCCGCCTGGCGGCATCGCCTGGTGGTGCCCGGCTATCTGCTCTTCGCCTTGTTCGGCGGTGCGGCCCTGCTCGCCGCCATTCCCGGGGAGTTCGCGGCCGGGCGTGCAATGTCGGGGGCGTTGCTGCTGCTCGCATTGCTGACGGCCGCGATCAAGCTCAGGTATTGGCGCGACATCGACCGCACCCCGCTCACCGTCACCCGCGGCGACGCGGTCGGCCTGCCGCAACGCGAACTCGACGTGTTCGAGCGCCCGCACACCGAAGACAACTACCTCACCCGCGAGATGGGCTACGTGTTGGCGCGCAAGCACTCGCGCAAGTTGCGCCGGATCGCGCTGGCCTTGTTCGCCGTCGCGCCGGTCGTGCTGAGCATCATCGCGCTGGCGCTGCCGGCGGTCGCCGTGCTCGCGATGCCGCTCGCGACCTTGTCGCTGCTGCTCGGTACCTTGGTCGAGCGCTGGCTGTTCTTCGCCGAGGCCCGGCATCTGGTGACGCTGTACTACTGAGCCACGACCGCTCGCGCCAAAATACGCCGGAACACGCCGCAATTCTTCGCAAAGCCCCGCCAGGCGGCGTTTTCACGGTCGTGGAGGGGTGCGCCGACGGGTGAATCGGACCTATCCCGGCGTGTCCGCGGTCTCGTGCCTGTAACCGGTTTCATGGCATCATCCCAGCCTCTTCCGGCCCCAAGCCAAGACGATGCTCGGTGCGATCGGGCTCGCCCTCCTGGGCGCGCCCCTGGTGACATTGCCGACCCCCGCCTTCGGCGGCGACCCGACGCTGATCGCCATTGCGAGCGATCCGGCACAGATGCGTCTGTACTGTTTTTCGACCCGCTGCGGCGACGAGGAATGGCGACTGGCCACGTCCGGGCGCGCCAAGGGCCCGGAGATCGACCCGCTCGATCTGCCGCCGCTGCGCACCGTGCTGCTGCCCGGCTCGCAACGCCACGTCGGCGGGGTCAGGGCGCCGGCGACCTCGCGCACCAGTCGCGCCATGTACTCCAACGACTACCGCATCGGCACCCGCTACGGCGTGCAGGCCTTGCGCGACGGCCCGACCCAGGTCGGCCTGAGCTTCGGCGCCGGCTACCGCCTCGCCCCGCTCCACGACGACGGCATCAACCGCCCCGGCACCGTGTTCCGCGGCGAAGTCAGCATCGGCCAGCGCATCGGCGACCGCGCGCGCTGGAGCCAGCGCGTGCAGTTCGAGAGCGGCCACGGCGACACCTTCGTCAAACAGTCGATGCGTTTGGACGTGGATCTGTGGCCGTACTGGAAACTCGAAACCGACTTCGCGATCCGTCACGATTCGAACGGCGGTGGCGGCAGCGAGAGTGCGGAAAGTTCGATCGAGTTGATTCGGCGGTTTTGATTCCGCTCGATCGAGCTTTGCGATCCGCGGCATTGAAAGATCCGGAGCATTGAAAGAAGCACCACAGCGTTTGCCCGCTAAAGCGGCCGGGTCGCTTACTTTTGGCCCGCTGTCGCGCCTACGGTTGGCGGCGCGTCCGCTTTTGGGTAGGAGCGGCGCGAGCCGCGACTAAGGGATGCGCATAGACCGTGACGCCGATGTCATTCATCGAAGCGGCGTGTTGTCGCGAAGGGTAGGAGCGGCGCGAGCCGCTACCGCGCTACTTGTCACGTCGGCGTTCTCACCTCAGAGCGGTGAAGCAAAATCTAAAGCTTCCGTCCGCTGACGCGGCCGGGTTACTTTCTTTTGCTGGCCCAAAAGAAAGCTAACCAAAGAAAAGGCCTTCCTTGACGAAGCTCCCCTGCGAGTTCGCAGCGCGCGCGGGGATTTTCCGATAAGACATCCCTGTCTTATCGGAAAACGGCGCACGTCCTGTGCGCCGCCCTCCGGGTCTCCAGGTGTTCTCGCAAGTTCACCGCTGCGCCAAGCTCTTCACAGCAACAGCAACAGCAACAGCAACGGCAATAGAAACAGCAAAGTTGCCGCTGCTGTCGGGATTTTGTCGTTGCTGTGCGTCGCCTCGAACTAGCGAAGGCAACCGAAGACCCGGAGGGCGGCGCGCAGGGATGCGCGCCGTTTTTCATCGGGACAAGGATGTCCCGTATGAAAAATCCCCGCGT
>NZ_JBQEOE010000079.1:0-9576 GCF_052045105.1 Lysobacter sp. 22409
CGGCGGGTTACTTTCTTTTGTCATAAGCAACAAAAGAAAGCTAACCAAAGAAGTTGCTTTTCTTTGAATCAAGGGCCCGCACGAGCGATGCCGACGCGGGGCTCTACATACGGGACATCCCTGTCCCGATGAAAAACGGCCCGCATCCTTGCGCGCCGCCCTTCGGGTCTTCTATTGCCTTCGCGAGTGCTCGGCGACGCACAGCCAAAGGCAGAGGCAGAGCATCGGATCGAAGTGGCTTCGACAGATTTTCGTCAGCCGAGATTTGCGGTCGCGGCTCGCGCCGCTCCTACCCAAGAGCGACCGCGTTGTCGTTGCCTTGATGCGCTTGGCGCAGTACCGAGCTAGCGAGAACACACGTAGACCCGGAGGGCGGCGCACAGGACGTGCGGCGTTTTTCGATAGGACAAGGATGTCCTATCGAAAAATCCCGGTGCGGGCATCGCACTCGTGACTTGTGCCCTTGCAAGGAGAGCCCTTTTCTTTGGTTACTTTTCTTTTGGGCTTAGCAAAAGAAAGTAACCCGGCCGCGTCAGCGGACGGAAGCTTTGCGGTTGCTTGAGAGATACGACGCAAGACCGTCATAGCGCGGTCGCGACTTACGTCGCTCCTACATGAGGCTATGGGACGCAGCGAAGCGAGATTGAGGGCGCGCGGTCGCGGCTTGTGACCGAAGGAAATCCAGTAGGACACCGCTCCTACCCAAAAGCGGTACGCCGTCGCCGTAGCGGACGGAAGCTTTAGATGTTGCTTCATCGCACTGCGGTAAGAAACGCCGCAGCGGCAAGGAACGCGGTCGCGGCTTACGCCGCTCCTACATGGCGCGGCGCACCCTCAATCGCGCGGCGGATGCGGCCGGTCCGGCTTCGGCGGCGCCGGGTTGGCCTGGGCCCAGGCGCGGCGCTGTTCCGGGGTCATCGCGCGCCACTTGGTCATGAGGGCGCGCCGGCCCTCGTCGTCGAGGCCGCGCATCTTGGCGTACAGGGCGCGCATCTGGCCGCGATCCTCCGGGCTCATGTGCTCCCAGCGCTTCATGCCGCGGCGCGCGTTCTTGCGCTCTTCCGGGGTCATCTGCTGCCAGCGGCGGGCGTGCTCGAACATGCGCTGGCGCTCGTCGGGCGAGTTGTTCCAGCGGTCGCGCATCGGTGCGATCAGTTGCTCGCGCTGAGCCTGGGTCAGTTGCTCCCAGGCCGGCAGCGGCGCGTTCGTGCGGCCGGTGGCCGGAGGATCGCCGGCGAAGACCGGGGCGGCGGCGAGCAGGGCCAGGGCAGCGAGGACCAGGCCGAGGCGGCGGAAGGGGAAGGTGCGCATGGCGCTTACTCCGAAGGATTCGGCAGGACGTCGCCGTTGGACGCCAGCCACAGGTAAAGGTCGGGATTCTCGTCGAGCGCGGCGACTGCGGTGTCGGGGTCGTAGGCCGCGTCGGCCGCCGCGGCGCTGGCCACGGCCGGCGCCGATTCGGGCACGGCCGGCGCACCGCCGTTGCCGCCGACGAACTGCAGGCCCAGGACGAGCGCGAACGCGGCCACGCCGCCGCTGGCCAGGGCCCAGCCAAGCACGCCGGAGCGGCGCACCGGCGCGGCCGCGGCCTCGCTGCGAATCGTGCGCAGGCGCGCGCGGGTCTGCGGGGTGACCTGCTCGACGGCACGTGCGTGCAGGGCGCGCATGGCCTGATCGAAGCGCTGGTCGCGGTCCGCGGCAGGGTGAAGCTGAGGGCCCGGTTCGGGCCGTTCGTTCGGGGTCGTCATCGCCATTCCTCCAATTGCCGCTGCAGGGCTTCGCGCGCGCGCGACAGATGGGTTTTCACCGCGCCTTCGCTGCAACCCATCGCCCGCGCGGTCGTGGCGACGTCGAGTTCTTCCAGGATCCGCAGGCTGAAGGCCTCGCGTTGCCTGCGCGGCAGCTTGGCCAGCGCATCGCTCAGACGCGCATAGGCTTCGCGGCCGTCGTGGGTGCGCTGCGGGTCGGGGCCGTCGTCGGCCCAGTCCAGCGGCGCGTCGTCTTCGCGCGGGGCCGGCGCCAGCCAGCGCAGGCGGAAGGTCCGCCGGCGCTGGATGTCGACGATCCGGCTGCGCAGGATGCTCCAGAACAGCGGGGTCCATTCCGGCGCCGGGCGCTCGCGATAGGCCAGCATCTTCATCATCGCGTCCTGGACCGCGTCGAGCGCGTCCTCGCGGTGGCGCAGGCCGAGCTCGGCGAAGCGGAACGCCCGCGTGCCCAGGCCGGCCAGGAAGGCCTCGATGGTCGCCGGCAGGCGCACGGTCGGCTCCGGCGGCCCGTCCTCGGGCAGCGGCGGCATGTCCTGGGCCCGCGGATCGGCATCGATGCTCACGGTCTCCAGCATACGGGCGCCTGGCGGTTGCAGCACCTGGACGGCTCCTTAGTGTGCTGCGGCCGGGGGGCGCGCGCTGCGGTCGGGCGGGGTCGGCATGGGGATTCCTGTGCGGTGGAATGTGCACCGTCTACGGAATCTGACAACGCCCCGGCATCGGATCGGTTGACAACGCTGGCGCCGCATTCACGGCCGGTTATGATGCGGCAGACATCGCATGGGGAAAGAACGGATGAGCGACGGGTTCGTGGCGCTGTACATCTTCATGCTGGCGGGTATCGCCGGCCACGTAATCATCTCGCGGGTGCCGGTGATCCTGCACACACCGCTGATGTCGGGTTCCAACTTCATCCACGGCATCGTCCTGATTGGCGCGATCATCGTGCTGGGGCATGCCGAGACCACCCTGGAGAAAGCCATCGGCTTCGTCGCCGTGCTGCTCGGCGCCGGCAACGCCGCCGGCGGCTACGTGGTGACCGAACGCATGCTGGAGATGTTCAAGTCCAGCAAGAAGCCGGCCGGCAAGGGAGGCGCCTGATGGTCCTCGCCATTCCGGCCGGGCCGCAGCGCCTGCTGTCGTTTCCGTTTTCCTCGTCGCCGGGCACGCGCTGCCGGGCCGGGTCCTGCCGTTCCGGCAATGGTCGTTTCATGAAGCGGGCGGTCCGATGAACCTGATGCTGATCCTGGTCAAGTGCAGTTACCTCGTCGCCGCCACTCTGTTCCTGCTGGGCCTGCAGCGCATGGCCTCGCCGGTCACCGCGCGCAGCGGCATCCGCTGGGCCGGCGCGGGCATGGTCATCGCGACCGTGGCGACCTTCTTCCTGCCCGGCCTGCACAACATGGGCCTGATCCTGCTCGCGGTCGGCATCGGCACCGGGCTGGCCTGGGTGTCGGGCAAGAAAGTCGCGATCACCGACATGCCGCAGATGGTCGCGCTGTACAACGGGATGGGCGGCGGCTCGGCGGCGGCGATCGGCGCGGTGGAGCTGTTGCGTCTGTCGGCGCGGCTGCCGGCCGATCCCTTGCAGGCGCAGATCGAGCGCGGCGTCATCGACATGCAGACGCCGAACATCGCCCTGGTGTTGGCGGTCGTCGGCGCGGCGATCGGCGCGGTGTCGCTGTCGGGTTCGGTGATCGCCTGGGCCAAGCTCGACGGGCGCCTGGACAAGCGCGTGGTGTTCCCCGGCCAGCAGCTCTTCAACGGACTGGTCGCCTTGGCGATGGTGGTGTGCGGCATCGCCGCGGTGATGACCCTCAACGTGCCGGTGATCATCGCCTTCTTCGTCCTGGCCTTGTTGCTCGGCGTGCTGATGACCTTGCCGATCGGCGGCGCCGACATGCCGGTGGTGATCTCGCTCTATAACGCCTTCACCGGCTTGGCCGTGGCCTTCGAGGGTTACGTGCTCGGCAACGAAGCGCTGATCATCGCAGGCACCATGGTCGGCGCGGCCGGCATGTTGCTGACGCGCTTGATGGCCAAGGCGATGAACCGCCCGATCAGCGGCGTGTTGTTCTCCAACTTCGGCGGCGGTGGCCAAGCGCAGGAAATCAGCGGCACCCAGAAGCCGATCGAAGCCGGCGACGTCGCCGCGATGATGGCCTTCGCCGAACGCGTGGTGATCGTGCCGGGCTATGGCCTGGCGGTGGCGCAGGCGCAGCACAAGATCTGGGAGCTGACCCAGAAGCTGACCGAGCGCGGGGTCAAGGTGAAGTTCGCGATCCATCCGGTCGCCGGGCGCATGCCGGGCCACATGAACGTGCTGCTGGCCGAGGCCGGCGTGCCTTACGACATGATCGCCGACATGGACGACATCAACCCCGAGTTCGCCAACACCGACGTGTCGTTGGTGATCGGCGCCAACGACGTGGTCAACCCGGTCGCCAAGACCGACCCGTCCTCGCCGATCTACGGCATGCCGATTCTCGACGTGGTCAATTCCAAGAACACCATCGTGATCAAGCGCGGCAAGGGCACGGGTTTTGCGGGCATCGAGAACGCGCTGTTCTACGCCGACAACACCCGCATGCTGTACGGCGACGGTGCGGAGATGGCCAGCGCGCTGGTCTCGGAGCTGAAGGCGCTCGACGGCGGGCATTGAGCTTGCCGGTACGGGGGCGGAGCGCGCTGCGTGCTTCCTGCCCCTGTAGGAGCGGCGTCCTGCTGGATTTCCTTCGGTCATAAGTCGCGACCGCGGGACGCGCAGAAGCCGCAATGCCGAACTCATCTGCCGAGGCGGCGTGCTGTCGCAGGGTAGGAGCGGCGCAAGCCGCGACCAAGGGACGCGCAGAAACATCAACGCCGACGTCGCTCATCGAAAGCAGCGTGCCGTCGCGGGGGTAGGAGCGGCGCGAGCCGCGACCGCGCTGTTTCGGTCTCGCTGCGTATCGCTCCCGTAAGATCTAGATCAGGATCAAACGCCAAAAGCTTCCGCCACTAAAGCGGCGGGTTACTTTCTTTTGTCATAAGCAACAAAAGAAAGGTAACCAAAGAAAAATGCTTCTCTTTGAATCACAGGCCCGCACGCTCGATGCAGACGCAGGGATTTTTCATACGGGACATCCTTGTCCCGATGAAAAACGGCCCGCATCCATGCGGGCCGCCCTCCGGGTCTTCTTTAGCCTTCGTTAGTGCGAGACGACGCACAGCAACAGCCAAAGCCAAAGCCAAAGCCATGGTCATGGTCATGGTCGGAGCCAGGATCAGGGCGCAGCGATAGCCGCGAAATCAAGGCTGAAATGGCAGGTGTCGCACGAGATTGAACTGCGCAACAGCCGGTTTCGATGCGTGCAACGACTCCAGGGCGCCGCTGTCAGTCTCACTGAGCCGGCGCAGCCTCCAGCGCCGAATCCTCGCGCCAGCGGCTGAACACCTGGTCGTTCTGCTTCTGGCTGGCATGACAGGCGGCGCAACCGTCGCGCTGCGCCGTGCGCAGGCGGTCGCGGCGCTCGCCGGCGGCGAATTCGGCATAGCCCCAGCCGCCGGTCGCGGCGAAGCGCGCGCTGTCCTTGACCATCACGTCGATATGGCGGCGCGGGCCCTGGTCGATGGTGGCGTCGCCTTTGTCGGTAGCCTCGAACAGGTCGTAGACCAGCACCGAGCCGTCGGCAAAACGCCCGCTGCGGTAGCCGTCGAGCGCGGTGGCGTTGGCGTAGATGTGGTGCAGCCCGCCGAAGCGTGCGTAGGCGGCGTGGCCGGCGTTGATCAGGCCGCTCTTGATGTGGGTCCAGCGCGAATAGCCGACCGGGAAGGGCAGCGTCTGCGTGTCGGCAGCCGCGGTCGCCGCGGTGGCGCGGGGCGGATCGGCTGTGGCGAATCCGCCGGCGGCCAGCACGCCGCTCGCCGTTGCTAGCGCGACCGCGCCGAACCACCGCGCCGTGCGCTTGCGGCGCGAAGCTTCAACGGCCACGTGCGGCACCACCGGGTCGTAATGCATGGCCCACGCACCAGGCGATCGGCCAGGCCACGAAGCACACGTGCACCAGAATGCTGAGCACGATCCACAGCACGTCCTTCGGGATGCCGCCGCCACCGGCGCGCGACAGCGGCACGACGATGAAATTCATCGCCACGAACAGCCACAGGCCGTACAGGGTCGCCGACAGCCACGGCCGCCGCAGCATCCAGGCCAGTTTGGTCGCCGCGTAGGCGTACACCGCGGCCATGATCAGGGCGATCAGATAGTGCAGGGCGAGCCCGAGCGCGGCGGTCGAAGCGCCGCCGGCCAGTGCGGCTTCGCTCCCGATCAGGCCGGAGGCGACGCTGTGCAGGATGCGTTGCGCCGGCACGCCTGCGGTGATGCCCCAGTAGCCGATGGCGTAGGCGATGTCGAGCGTCGCCGCGATCAGGCCGCCGATCACGGTCCATAGCGGCAGCGATCGCGCACTGCGGTTGGCATAGGTCATTGCGGAGGTCCTGGAGAAAGCAGCGAGGAAGAGCAGCGAGGACGTGCAGCGAAGCGGTGCGGTGAAGCGTAGCGAGAGGTGCGGTGCAGCATCGAAGCCGCTGCGCCGCGTTTCAGGCGGCGCAGGTGGCCGCGCGCACGAGCTGCCGGTCGAGGCGCCGTGCCTGGGTGGCGGTAAGGCCGAACGAATTTTTGAACGCGCGGCAGAACGCGCTCTGGCTTTCGAAACCCAGGGCCTCGGTGATCTCGCACACCGGCATGCGGGTTTCGCGGACCATGCGCCAGGCGCGGTCCGAACGCAGGCGCGAGGCGAATTCGGTCGGCGTCTCGTCGAACACTTCGCGGTAGATCCGGATCAAGTGGCAGGGCGAGTAGTTGGCGCTGCGCGCAAGCCGGTTGAGATCGAGGCGGATCTCCGGATGGCGCCGGATCAGGTGCTGCACCCGCAGCAGCCGCAGCAAGGTCTGCTGGCGTCGGCGCTGGGTGCGGCCGCTGCAACGCGGCAACCGCGTCTGCAGATCGCGCTGCTGATCGATCAACAAGGCGCACAGGGTGCGCAACAGGGCGTCGCCGTTGTCGCCCAGCGTGCCCAGCGCGGTCGGTTGAGCGGCCAGCCGCGCCAGTCGCACCATCAAGCGTTGCGCATCGCGCGGCGCCGGGCCTTCCCAGGGGAACAGTTCCTCGCTGGTGTTGTCGGCGCTGGTCTGCAGATAGCCGCGCCAGGCGGTGTCCGGGCCGCACAGGCACAGCCACCAGCACGGCAGGCGTGCGCTGGTGCGCAGGCGGCCGTCGCGCCAGATCTGCAGGTGGCCGGGCTCCAACTCCCACATGCTGTCGGCGGCTTCCAGGCGCAGCGGTCCGCGCAGCGGCAGCCACAACGACAGCCAGCCGGCCGGCAGGTCGAGCTGGACGGCGCGTCCGGAGGCCCGGACCAGGTGCAGGGTCGGCCGTGCGGCCGACTGCGAAAGATCGAGATGCTCGGCGAAATGAATCCGGTGATGTTGCAAGTTCATGCGACCCTCGTCCGGGAGGCGTGGCGGGCAGGCGCCACGTTCGTTGGCTCCTAAGCTAGCCATCCTGGGCCGTCATCTGGAGGGCCAATAATCCCGGCTTCGAAGGAGCCAATCGGCTTCGCCCCGCGGCGAGCGCGACCGTGGTCACGAAACGCGTTGCGCCCCGGTTGTCATGCGCATGTGCCGACTTGAACCAAGTCGCTGATCGGCCCTCGCAACTCGCCCATTGGCTTGGCAATATCGATGACACAGGCGGCCCGAGGGGGCCAATCCGGAGCCGCGAATGTACCTGCCGCTCGATGGCCGAGGACCGTTGCATGGGCAATTGGTCCGGTCGCTCAAGGACGCGGTGATGACCGGGCGGCTGCCGTCCGGGCTGCGTTTCCCACCGACCCGGCTGCTGGCCCAGCAGTTGGGGGTATCGCGCAACACCGTGCTGGCCGCCTACGAGCAATTGCGCGCCGAAGGCTTCATGCAGGCGCGGGTCGGCTCCGGCAGCTATGTCGCCATGCCCGGCGCGCCGGTGCAGCCGCGCTCCGAGCCGCCGCAGCGGGTGGCGCCGCAAAGCGCCTATGCCCGGCGCCTGCGCCGCTATCACGACCACGCCCACATGCCCGGCCGGCGCGTGCCCGGCGCCTTGCACAGCTTCCAGTACGGCGTGCCGTTCACCAATCCGCTGCTGACCTCGGCCTGGGCGCGGGCGCTGTCGCATGCGGCGGTCTACACCCAGCCCCATTACCCGACCGCGCAGGGCCTGCCGGCCTTGCGCGTGGCGGTCTGCGAATACCTGTCCTTGCGCCGCGGCGTGCATGCGCGGCCGGAGGACATCGTGATCGTCACCGGCACCCAACAAGCGGTCAGCCTGACCGCGCGCGTGGTGCTGGACGAGGGCGACGAGGTGGTGATCGAAGAACCGCAGTATTTCGCCGTGCGCGAAGCCCTGCAGATCCACGGCGCACGCCTGCTGCCGGTGCCGGTGGACGGCGAGGGTCTGTGCACCGACCTCCTGCCGGAACGGCCGCCGCGCCTGATCTGCGTGACGCCTTCGCACCAGTTCCCGACCGGCGCGCTGATGTCGCTGGCGCGCCGTCGCGCCTTGCTCGACTACGCCTGCCGCCACGATTGCTGGATCTTCGAAGACGATTACGACGGCGAATTCCGCTACGACGCCCAGCCGCATGCGGCCTTGTGCGGCCTCGACGACAGCCGTCGGGTGATCTACACCGGCACTTTCTCGAAAGTGCTGTTTCCTTCGTTGCGCCTGGGCTACATCGTCGCCCCGCCGGGGTTGCGCGACGACCTGATCAGCGCCAAGTGGGTCGACGATTTCGGCTCGCCGGCGATTGAACAGGCCGCGCTTGCGCACTTCCTCGCCGATGGCGGCTTCGAACGCCACCTGCGCCGCACTGCGAAGACCCTCAAACAACGCCGCGACGCCTTGCTGGGTTCCCTGCGCCGCCTGGCCGGCGACGCCGTCGACATCGACGACTCTCATGCCGGCATGCACCTGGTGGTCTGGCTGCGCGGCCGCAACGTCGCCCAGGGCGAGGCCTTCATCGCCTTCGCCCAGAGCCGAGGCCTCGGCCTGTATTCGATCCTGCCGTACTACTTCGAGCCGCCCGCCCGCGCCGGCCTGTTGCTGGGTTTCGGCGCGATGTCGGTGGCGGAGATCGAGGAAGCGGCGCGGGTATTCGCGCTGTGTTTGAGTGAGATGGATTGGGGGAGTGGGGGGTAGGGGAGTGGTCGCCAGGTTCGACGATGTGGTTGCATCCGCCGTCGTTCGCGCATTGTCTTGCCCCTTGCCCTTGCCCTTGCCCTTGCTTTTTGTCTTTGCTGTGCGCCGCCAAGCACTCGCGAAGGCAATAGGAGACCCGGAGGGCGGCCTGCATGGATGCAGGCCGTTTTTCATCGGGACAAGGATGTCCCGTATGAAAAATCCCTGCGGAGGCACCGCTCGTGCGGGCCTGTGATTCAAAGCAAAAGCAACTTCTTTGGTGACTTTTGACCGAAGGGAATCCAGACGGACTTTTGTTGCTTTAGACAAAAGAAAGTTACCCGCCGCTTTAGTGGCGGAAGCTTTTAGCGTTTGATCTTGCCTCGCAAGAAGCGCCACAAGCCACAAGCCACAAGCAAGTGCAAAGCTTCCGTCCGCTACGCGGCCGGGTTACTTTCTTTTGCTGAGCCCAAAAGAAAGCTAACCAAAGAAAAGGGCTCTCCTTGCAAGGGCACAGGCCACGAGTGCGATGCCAGCGCCGGGATTTTCCGATAAGACGTCCCTGTCTTATCGGAAAACGCCGCACGTCCTGTGCGGCGCCCTCCGGGTCTACGG
>NZ_JBQEOE010000080.1:0-9566 GCF_052045105.1 Lysobacter sp. 22409
CATCCTTGTCCTATCGAAAAACGGCGCACGTCCTGTGCGCCGCCCTCCGGGTCTACTGTTGACCGGCAAAGCGGCAAAGCTGCAAAGCAGATCAAAGTCTCGGCAACGGCAACGGCAACGGCAACGGCGGGAGCAGGGGCATAGGCAGTCGGCGTCGCTGCTCTTGGGTAGGAGCGGCGTCCTACTGGATTTCCTACGGTCACAAGCCGCGACCGCGCCACGCTGGTCTTGCGGCGCGTCGGCCAAAAAAGCAATCGCGCCATCGAAAGACAGGTCACTCCCGGGTCAAGAAAAAATAGACTTCGAAACGAAGAAGGCCGCCCTGCGGCGGCCTCCCGATCGAATGCGACGACTCACGCCGTCGCTACGATCTCACCACTTGTACCCCACCTTCGCATAAGCGAACGCGCCATTGAACCCGAACGGAGAGTTGCCGCTATAAGGCAACTGGCCGCTTTCGCTGTTGGCGTAGATCGATTCGTCCGGGTACTCGTTGAGCACGTTGTCGCCGCCGACGGTGAACTCCCAGCCGTCGATGGCATAGGTCGCGGCCAGGTCCAGCGTCCACTTGGCGCGGTAGGTCTGGTCGCGTACGCCGCTGGGGTCGTCGTTGAAGGTGTGGAACTCGCCGTAGCGGGTGGTGGTGGCGTCGAAGCGCCAGGGGCCGGTGGTCCAGCTGCCGCCGAGGAAGAACTTGTCGCGCGGGGCGCCCTGGGTGATGCGGCCTTGTTCGACGCGGCCGATGCGCTGCAGGTTGAGGCCACCGGCGGTGAGCTCGGGCGGGTTGGCGGCGATGCGCTCCAGGGTGGTCTTGTTGCGGTTGTAGCCGGCGGTCAGGTCGATCGCGCCGGTGCCGAGCGACCAGCGGTAGCTGCCGACGATGTCGATGCCGCGGGTGCGGGTGTCGACGGCGTTGGTGAAGTAGCGGCCGCCGGTGATGCCGCGGTGGCCGCGCGCTTCCAGGAAGCTCGCCACCGCCGGGCCGCGCAGGTTCTCCGACAGGATGATGCGGTCGTCGATGTCGATCTGGTAGGCGTCGACGGTGATGTACAGCGATTCGATCGGTTGCAGCACCAGGCCCAGGCCGATGTTGGTCGATTCTTCGGCCTTCAGCGACTCGGCGCCGAGCGCGATCGCGGCCGGGTCGTCGACGGCGAAGGTGCGGACCTGGAACGGGGTCGGGTCGCCGAGCACGATCACGGTCTGGGTGGATTGGTAGAACTGCTGCTGCAACGACGGCGCGCGGAAGCCGGTCGACAGGGTGCCGCGCAGCGCGACCTTGTCGTTGAAGGCGTAGCGCGCCGACAGCTTGCCCGAGGTGGTTTCGCCGAAATCGCTGTAGCGCTCGTAACGTGCGGCGGCGCCGAGCGACAGCTTGTCGGTCACGTCGGCTTCGAGGTCGGCGTAGAACGAGTGGCTGTTGCGATTGCGGCGGCTGGCATCGGACGGAGTGAAGCCGGGGAACACCTGCGCACCGGGTGCGCCGGGTTCGGGGCCGGCGACATACGAGGCCAGTTCGCCTGCGGACTGGTTGAACTTCTCGCCGCGCCACTCGCTGCCGAAGGCCACGGTGAGCGGGTACTTGAGCCAGCCGACGTCGAAGGACTTGTTGAAGTCGGCATTGAGCACGTTCTGGGTGACTTCGAGCGCGCCGATGTAGAAATCGTGCGGCGAGGCGGCGCCGAGGGTGCGGTTGAGGCTGTTGCGCACGTCGAAGTCGAGCTGGTTCTGGCCGTAGTTGTAGCTCAGGTCGAGGTTCCAGCCGCCGGCGGTCTGGCCGCGCAGGCCGAGCACGAAGGCGCGGTCCTGGCTGACGTTGTCGATCTGCGGCAGGAAGCCGTCCGGATACACCGAGCGGATGTTGTTGGGGTTGCCCGGGGCGCGGAAATAGCCGTTGGAGATGGCGCGGCGGCGGCTGGCGGTGCCGAAGGAATAGAACTCGACGCCTTCGCTCGGGCTCCACTTTGCGTTGTAGGCCAGCGCGGCCTGGTCGATCTCCGGGTCGCCGTAGCGGTGCACGACCTTGCCGGGCGGGTTGCTGGTCGGGGTGACCGTGCCGAGGTAGGGGCGGGCGCGGTCGGTGTTGTCGCTGTGGCCGCCCTGCGCCGACACATGCAGCGCGCCGTTTTCGCCGAGCTTGATGCCGGCGTCGCCGGACAGTTGGTACTGCTTGCCGTCGCCGGCGCTGTATTGGCCGTAGCGCGCGGCCAGGCTGCCGCCTTCGCCCGAGCCCTTGAGAACGACGTTGACCACGCCGGCGATGGCGTCGGAGCCGTACTGCGCCGAGGCGCCGTCGCGCAGCACTTCGACGCGTTCGATCGCGGCGATCGGAATGGCGTTGAGGTCGACCGGCGAGGAGCCGCGGCCGATGCTGTCGTTGAGGTTGATCAGCGAGGTGGTGTGGCGGCGCTTGCCGTTGACCAGCACCAGCACCTGGTCGGGGGCCAGGCCGCGCAACTGCGCCGGACGCACCGCGTCGGTGGCGTCGGTGATCGCGGGACGCGGGAAGTTCAGCGAGGGCAGGGCGCGCGACAGGGCGGTGGCCAGCTCGACGGTGCCGGTGGCCTCCAGGGTCTGCGGGGTGATGATGTCGATCGGCGCGGTGGATTCGGCTACGGTGCGGTCGCTGACCCGGGTGCCGGTGACGATCAGGGTGTCGAGGTTGGTCGGGTTGGCGGTCGCGGCGTCCGGGGCGGCGGGGGTGGCGGGGTCTTGGGCCCAGGCGGGGGCGGTGGCGAGAGCGATCGATACGGCGGTGCTGAGCAGGGACAGGCGGCGGGACATGGACACTCCGGGCGGTCGAACGGGGGACGTCAGGGCGAGCGCAGCCGCCACGGCCGGCGCGAGGGGCGCTTTGCCGCGGGAGGCGAGCTCGTTGACGCGTGGGGGCGGTCTGAGGCCGACGTCCCGATTATTCGATGCCCGCTGCCGGAGCGGCCGAACTTGTGTTCATGAGCAAATACCGATCAGTCATGCGACCATATCCGCATGATTTCTTTCCGTGATTTCGCCATGCGGCGTGGCGAACGCCTGCTGCTGTCCAACGTAGACCTGACCCTGCACGCCGGTTGGCGGGTGGGCGTGATCGGCCGCAACGGTACCGGCAAGTCCTCGCTGTTCGCGGCGATCCAGGGCGAAGTCGAGGCCGACCGCGGCGACATCGACGTGCCCAACCGCGTGCGCATCGCCAGCGTGGCCCAGGAAACCCCGGCCCTCGACGACCCGGCCCTGGACTTCGTCCTTTCCGGCGACGCCCAGGTCTACCAGGTGCTGGTCGCCGAACGCGAAGCGGTCGAGCGCGAGGACTGGGAAGCGGTCGCCGAGGCCCATCACCGGCTCGAAGAACTCGGCGGCTACGACGCCACCGCGCGCGCCGGCAAGCTGTTGCACGGCCTGGGCTTCTCGCCCGATACCCACGAACGCGCGGTCAAGGAATTCTCCGGCGGCTGGCGCGTGCGCCTGAACCTGGCGCGCGCGCTGATGACGCCGTCGGACCTGCTGCTGCTCGACGAACCGACCAACCACTTGGACCTGGACGCGGTGCTGTGGCTGGAGCAGTGGCTGCTCAAGTACCCGGGCACCTTGCTGCTGATCTCGCACGACCGCGAGTTCCTCGACGAGGTCACCACCCACACCCTGCATCTGCACGACGGCAAGGCCAAGCTGTACACCGGCGACTACACCTCGTTCGAGCGCCAGCGCGCCGAGCACCTGCGCCTGCAGCAGATCACCCACGAGAAGCAGCAGGCCGAGCGGGCCCACCTGCAGAGCTTCATCGACCGCTTCAGCGCCAGCGCGGCCAAGGCCAAGCAGGCGCAGTCGCGGGTCAAGCGCCTGGCCAAGATGGTCGGCACCGAGGCGGTGCGGCTCGAGCGCGCGATGCGCATCGAATTCCCGGCGCCGACCAAGCTGCCGCATGCGCTGCTGCGCCTGATCCATGCCGATTGCGGCTACGGCGATCACGTGGTGCTGGACGACGTCAGCTTCATCCTCGAAGCCGGCGACCGCATCGCCTTGCTCGGCCCCAACGGTGCGGGTAAGTCGACCCTGGTGAAGTCCTTGGTCGGCGAGCTGGAACTGCTGACCGGCGAACGCGGCGGCCATCCGGACCTGCGCATCGGTTACTTCGCACAGCACACGGTCGAATCGCTGCATGCCGGCGTAAGCCCGATCGATCACCTGGCCGAAATCGCCCCGGGCGTGCCGACCCAGCAGCTGCGCGATTTCCTCGGCAAGTGGAATTTCCCCGGCGACCGCGCCTTCGAATCGGTCGACGGGTTCTCCGGCGGCGAACGCGCGCGCCTGGCCCTGGCGATGATTGCCTGGCGCAAGCCCAACGTGCTGCTGCTCGACGAACCGACCAACCACTTGGACCTGGACGTGCGCGAAGCGCTGGCCGAGGCCTTGTCGGATTTCCCCGGCGCGATCGTGCTGGTCTCGCACGACCGTCACCTGATCGGCCTGGTCTGCGAAACCTTCTGGCGCGTGGCCGATGGTGTGGCGCAGCCGTTCGACGGCGACCTCGACGCCTACGCGGTGTGGTTGCGTACGCGCGACAACAGCAACGACGGCAAGGGCGCGGCGGTGGCCAAGGCCGCGGCGCAGGCCACGGCCGCCGCATCGGCCGCCAAGCAGGCTGGCGGCGGCAAGGGTGGGCGCAAGGTCAATCCGGTCAAGCTGGCGGAAGCGGAAAAGCGCGTGGCCGAGCTGGAATCCAAGCTGCACACCCTGGACATGGATCTGGCCGATCCGACCAAGTACGCCGGCGGCGGCGACAACGCGGGCGAGTTGGCCAAGCAGCGCGAAAAGGTCGCGGCGGAACTGGCCAAGGCCGAGGCGGAGTGGATGGCGCTGTACGACGCGGCTTGAGGTTGGGTGTCGTTTCTGCGCTGCGCTGCTTTCTGTAGGAGCGGCGTGAGCCGCGACCGCTGGACGCGCAGAGGCTACCGCGCCGATGTTGCTCATCGAAGCGGTGTGCTTTCGCGAAGGGTAGGAGCGGCGCAAGCCGCGACCGCGTCGTTTCGGTCTCGCGGCGTATCGCTCGAGCAAGATCAAGATCCAGATCAAACGCCAAGAGCTTCCGCCACTAAAGCGGCGGGTTACTTTCTTTTGTCATAAGCAACAAAAGAAAGGTAACCAAAGAAAAATGCTTTTCTTTGAGTCAAGGGCCCGCGTGTTCGATGCTTCCGCAGGGATTTTTCATACGGGACATCCCTGTCCCGATGAAAAACGGCCTGCATCCATGCAGGCCGCCCTCCGGGTCTTCGATTGCCTTCGCGAGTGCTAATCGACGCACGGCAACGGCAACGGCAACTGCAACTGCAACTGCAACTGCATCGTGCATCTTCAGCAGCGCGAACCCCTTCTCCCGCTCGCGGGAGAAGGGGGCGCGTAGCGCCGGATGAGGGCATCGCGACCCGAATGACGTCGCTGCTGCGGCTATCTGCAATCGGCCGAAACGCTTGGGGTGTCTGCTCCACGATTGGCTTGTCGCGGTCTCCACAGGCATCCCTCTGCTGACGAAGATTCTGCCCTCGCTGGAGCGCAGCGCGCCGTTCGAGGTCGATCCGCTCGAAGAGCCGGCCCCGCAAGAGCAGACGACGCAGAACCCGGACTAGGCCTCGCTCGGGCCGAACCGACCGCCTGTCGGCGGCCATGGCTGTCGCTGCGACCGTGCCGGCCGGGCCGGAGCGAACCCGCGGGGGCCTGAAACGAGCCCGATGCGGGTCAGCTTTGAGGCCGCCGCGCCTTGCATCGCCGCGATCCGCCCCCACACTGCCCAGTCCGCCGTCCCGAATTACAGTCTCCGCCATGCCCATCTACGCCTTCCAGTGCAGCGCCTGCGGCCACGCCTTCGACCGCCTGCAGAAGCTCTCCGACGCCGACCCCACCGTCTGCCCCGAGTGCGGCGCCGAGAAAGTCGGGCGTCAGCTGACCGCGCCGCAGTTCCGCCTGGCCGGCGGCGGTTGGTACGAGACCGATTTCAAGAAGGACGGCGACAAGAAGCGCAATCTGGCCGGCGAGGGCAGTTCCGGCGGCAGCGGCGGTTCGGCCCCGGCCGTCGACAGCAAGCCCGCCGAGAAGAAGGCCGAGCCCGCCGCGGCCCCGGCCAAGCCGGCCTCCGGGGCCAGCGCCACCTGATTCCGGACGGTCCGCGGCCAGCGCCCGGATGGTCCAGCTTTCACCCCGGGGTGTCGCGAGGCGCCCCGGGTCGTTTGCGGGAACGAGCCGCATCGGCCTGCCCTGAGTCGGGCCGGCGATGTGCGGCATAACGGCCGCACAGGGCGCACTGCAGCGGTCCTGAGCGCGGACTGGCAACTGCACCAGTCCTGCGCGTGCACTGGCACGTGCACTAGAATGACCGGTTCCGGCCCCCGGCCGGCGAGGCGTTCCCGGCCCGGCGGCTGCCGCGGCCCGGTCCCGAACCCTCCTGTCGCAACCCCCACGATTCACGGATCGACCAATCGGAGTTTCCATGCGTACCCATTTCTGCGGCCTCGTCGACGAGGCGCTGATCGGCCAGACCGTCACCCTGTGCGGCTGGGTCAACACCAATCGCGTCCAGAGCCACGTGGTGTTCACCGATCTGCGCGATCACGAGGGCGTGGTGCAGATCGTCGTCGACTCCGATACCGCCGAGCTGTTCAAGACCGCCGGCGATCTGAGCGTGGAGAGCTGCGTGCGGGTGACCGGCACGGTGCGCGCGCGCCAGGCCGCCAACGAAAAGATCCGCAGCGGCAAGGTCGAAGTGCTGGCCGCGACGATCGAAGTGCTGAACAAGGCCGAGCCGCTGCCGTTCCATGCCCATGAGAACGCCGGCGAGGAAACCCGCCTGACCTACCGCTACCTCGACCTGCGCCGTCCCGAGATGCAGAAGATGATGCGTACGCGCATCCGCCTGGTGCAGTCGCTGCGCCGCTGGCTCGACGCGCGCGGTTTCCAGGACATCGAGACCCCGATCCTGACCAAGGCCACGCCGGAAGGCGCGCGCGACTTCCTGGTGCCGGCGCGCATGCATCCGGGCGAGTTCTACGCCCTGCCGCAGTCGCCGCAGCTGTTCAAGCAGATCCTGATGGTGGCCGGCTTCGACCGTTACTACCAGATCGCGCGCTGCTTCCGCGACGAAGCGCTGCGCGCCGACCGCCAGCTTGAGTTCACCCAGCTCGACATGGAGTTCGCCTGGGTTTCCGAGCGCGACGTGCAGGACACCGTCGAGGACATGATCCGCGTGGTGTTCAAGGAAACCATCGAGGTCGAGCTCGACGCGCAGTTCCCGCGCATGACCTATGCCGAAGCCATGCGCCGTTACGGTTCCGACAAGCCCGATCTGCGCATCGACCTGGAATTCGTCGACATCGCCGAACTGGTCAAGCAGTGCGAGTTCAAGGTCTTCACCGACTGGGCCAACCACGCCGACGGCCGCGTCGTCGCCCTGCGCGCACCCGGCGCGGCCGGCTGGTCGCGCAAGCAGATCGACGAGTGCGGCGCGCACGCGGCCAAGTACGGCGCCAAGGGCCTGGCCTGGATGAAGATCGAAGACGCGTCGAAGGGCCGCGACGGCATCAACTCGCCGATCGCCAAGTTCCTCGACGACGCCACCCTGGCCAAGATTGTCGAAGTCAGCGGCGCCCAGAGCGGCGACGCGATCTTCTTCGGCGCGGCCGACTACAAGACCGCCAGCGATTTCATGGGCGCGCTGCGCCTCAAGCTCGGCAAGGACCTCGGCCTGGTCGCCGACGGCTGGAAGCCGCTGTGGGTCACCGATTTCCCGATGTTCGAGTGGGACGAGGAAGCGCAACGCTACGTCGCCCTGCATCACCCCTTCACCGCACCCGCGGTCGACGACATCGCCGACCTGCGCACGAACGCCAAGACCGCGGTGTCGCGCGGCTACGACATGGTCCTCAATGGCAACGAGATCGGCGGCGGTTCGATCCGTATCCATCGCCCGCAGATGCAGTCGGCGGTGTTCGACCTGCTCGGCATCGGCGCGGAAGAGGCCGAGGCCAAGTTCGGCTTCCTGCTCGACGCGCTCAAGTACGGCGCGCCGCCGCACGGCGGCATCGCCTTCGGCATCGACCGCATCGCCGCGCTGATGGGCGGCACCGAGTCGATCCGCGACGTCATCGCTTTCCCGAAGACCACCACCGCACAGTGCCTGATGACCGGCGCGCCGTCGCCGATTCCGGACGCGCAACTGGCCGAAGTGCACGTGATGGTGCGTCCGAAGAAAGACCCGGCCTGACCGGAGTGCACGGCCGGGCTCGACGAGCCCGGTGGGTCGAGTCCAGCCCGGGCGGCGTGCGGAATCGCGCGTCGCCGTGGGCGGTCAGGGCCGGCGTCGTCGGCCCTCAGGGTCGCCCCCGCAAGGCGAGTCCCTGATCGCCCGTTCGCGTCGCCGCTCCATCGTTACCGTCCGCTTACACCGCGAGGCCTTATGACGAACGCCGCACCGAAATTTTCCATCCGCCGCGCCGGTGTCGGCGATGCGCCCCTCGTCGCCGATATCGCCACCCGCACCTTCGTCGAGACCTTCGGCCATCTGTACCCGCCGGAGGATCTGCAGGGTTTCCTGCTCGACAGCTATTCGGTCGAGAAGCAGGCGGTGATCCTGTCGCACCCGGACTACGCGATCTTCCTGCTCGAACGCGACGGCGTCGCGGTCGGCCATGCCGCGGCGGGACCGTGCGGCCTGCCGCATCCGGACGTGGCTCCGGGCGATGGCGAACTCAAGCGCTTATACGTGTTGCGCGAAGCGCAGAACGGCGGCTGGGGCGCGCGCCTGTTCGACACCGTGCTCGAATGGCTGCAGCGCGAAGGCCCGCGGACCCTGTGGATCGGCGTGTGGTCGGAGAATTTCGGCGCGCAGCGTTTCTATGGCCGGTACGGTTTCGAGCATGTCGGCCATTACGATTTCATCGTCGGCAATACGCGCGATCACGAGTTCATTCTCAAGCGCGATGCGGTGGCGGTTCCAGGCTGATATGAGGCGGCATAGCCCGTTGCCGTTGCCGCTATTGCCGTTGCCGTTGCCGTTGCCGTTGCCGTTGCCGTAAAGATTTTGCCGTTGTCGTGCGCCGATTCGCACTGGCGAAGGCAATCGAAGACCCGGAGGGCGGCGCGCAGGGATGCGCGCCGTTTTTCATCGGGACAGGGATGTCCCGTATGGAAAATCCCTGCGTCGGCATCGAACGTGCGGGCCTGTGATTCAAAACAAAAGCATTTTTCTTTGGTTACTTTCTTTTGTTGCTTTAGACAAAAGAAAGTTACCCGCCGCTTTAGTGGCGGAAGCTTTTGGCGTTTGATCTAGATATTGATCTTGCTTGTGAAAAACGCCGCAAACCCGCTGCAGCGCAGTCGCGGCTTGCGCCGCTCCTACCTGACGGGCTGCGGCCGGTATCGGCGTGACATTGAGAGGTCGCGGTCGCGACTTACGTCGCTCCTACAGGGGAAGGATTCGCGACGCTTTCCTCTTCAAGAAAGAGCAAAGCTTCCGTCCGCTGACGCGGCCGGGTTACTTTCTTTTGCTGGCCCAAAAGAAAGCTAACCAAAGAAAAGGCCTTCCT
>NZ_JBQEOE010000081.1:0-8973 GCF_052045105.1 Lysobacter sp. 22409
CCAGGAGCCGCGCAGCAAGGGGTAGGAGCGACGCGAGTCGCGACAGGGGGCGGGTCGAAGATCGAGCCCGGTGCGACTACTCGAAGCGGCAAACACGCAGATGCTTCGTGCTTTCGCAGCGCAACGTTTTCGCGGTCGCGGCTCGCGCCGCTCCTACCCAAAAGCGGCGGCAGCGACGATGCACGCCATCCCGCGCGCCTCAATCCTTCTTCACCGCCAACAACCAATCGAGAAAGCTCTGCGCCGCCGGGCGCAGGCGGCGGTGGGCGGGGTAGATCGCGTAATAGCCCCAGCGCGCCGGCATCGACGGGCCGGGCAGGCGCACCAGCTGGCCGGAGCGCAGATAGGGCACGGCGATCTGTTCGCGCGCCAGGGCCACGCCGATGCCGTGGGCGGCGGCCATCATGGCGTCGGTGGTGTCGCTGAAGGTGTAGCGCTCCTCCAGCTTGCGGCCGTGTACGTCCGCGGCGCGGAACCAGTCGTGCCAGCCCTGGCGGGCGTGGTCGGCGATCAGCGGCAGGTCGGCGATCTGCGCCGGTTCGGTGATCCGCTCGATGCCGGGCATGTTCGGCGAAGCGACCGGGAACAAGGCGTCGTCCATCAGATGATGCGCGGTCAGCCCGGGCCAATGGCCGGCGCCGTGGCGGATGCCGAGGTCGGGGCCGCCTTCGTCGAATCGCGCCAACGCGATCTCGGTGTCGAGGCTGAGCAATATCTTCGGGTTCGCGCTGGTGAACTCGCTCAGCCGCGGCAGCAGCCAGGTGTAGGCCAGCGAATGCAGGGTGGTGACGCGCACCCGGTCGGTCTCCTCGCGGCTGACCCGCAGGCTGCGCAGCACGCCGTCCATGTCGGCCAGGGCGGTGCCGGCCGAGTCGGCGAGCTGGCGCCCTTGAGGGGTCAGGGCGACGCCGCGCGCATGGCGCTGGAACAGGCTCACGCCGAGCCGGCTTTCGAGCTTGCGCACGTGATGACTGACCGCGCTGGCGGTCAAATGCAGCTCTTCAGCGGCGTGGGCGAAATTCTGATGCCGCGCGGCCGCTTCGAAGGCCGCCAGGGCCGGTAACCAGTCTGCCCGCAATGCCATGATCAGCCTCAAATCATATTTGTGCCTGAGCGCCAAAGTATGCGCTTGTCTCGGCTGGCGGGCCAGTCAAAATAGGCGTCAGGGAAGAGCCAGATTGTTGTCACGACCCGCCGCGACCCACCCGCCAGTGCCTGCGTATGAGCCTCATCGACCTGCTTGCGACCTCCGCCGAACTGCCCGCCGCCTGGCGCTCGACCGTGGTCGGACGTTTCGGCGGCGCCAACTTCAAGCTGGTGCGGATGGACGCCGGCGCTTACGCGGAAGAGACGCACGATTTCGCCGAGGGCCTGCTGGTGCTCGACGGCGAGATGCGTCTGAGCATCGGCGGTGCGATCGTCGAAGTCGGGGCCGGGCAGCTCTATGTGGTGCCCGCGGGTGTGGCCCACGGGGTCGCGCCGGGCAGCCGCGGCACGCTGGCGATTCTGGACGTCTGAGCGAGCTGCCGGCGGAGCCGGCGCGGCACTCGATTCGTTATTGATCGGATCGGTTCTTGATTAGATCCGGCTGATCGAATTCGGATATCCGCATCTGGGCCACGTACCGATACTGCGATCGGGCCCTGTGCTCGATGGCGCTTGGCCATGGCCGGCCTCGGTTGTCCGTATCGCGCAACGGCGTCCGTCGCCGCTGCGCCCACCGCGCCGCCGCGAGGCCGGGTGCGGCCGTGTTCCCCCGCAGGCGCCCGCATCGCGCGGCCGCCGTTTTCGAGGACTTAGCGCATGCGTTCCCCCGAACTCGCCGCCAACGTAGCTTGCAACTGCCCCGCAGCCCCGGCTGCCGTGGCCACCCATTCGGACTCCGAGCGCGCCGCCTGGCGCACGCCGCTGGAGCTGACCGTGCTCGGTGCGATCTGGGGTTCGTCGTTCCTGTTCATGCGCGTGGCGGCGAAGGACTTCGGCGCGCTGCCGCTGGTGGAAATGCGGCTGGGCCTCGGCGCGCTGATCCTGTTGCCGTTCCTGTGGAAGGCGCGCGAATCGTTCAAGGGCGCGATCTGGGCCAAGCTCGCCTTGATCGGCGTGATCAATTCGGCGGTGCCGTTCGTGCTGTTCGCCTGGGCCGCGCAACGCGCGCCGGCCGGCATCGGCGCGATCACCAATTCGATGGCGGTGCTGTTCACCGCGCTGGTCGGGTTCCTGTTCTTCGGCGAGAAGATCGGCATGCAACGCGCGGTCGCCTTGTTCGCCGGGTTCGCCGGCGTGGTGGTGCTGGCCAGCGGCAAGACCGCCGGCGCGAGCATCGGCTGGGCGGTCGCGGCCGGTTGTACCGCCGCCTTCCTGTACGGCATCGGCGCCAACTTGGTGCGCCGCCAACTTACCGGCTTGCCGGCCGCGGCGGTCGCTGCGGCGACCCTGGGCACTTCGGCGCTGTTGACCCTGCCGTTCGCGATCGCGCAGTGGCCGACCCATGCGATCCCGGCCAAGTCCTGGCTGTCGGCGGCCTTGCTCGGCGTGCTTTGCACCGGCATCGCCTTCGTCATGTACTACCGCCTGATCCAGCGCATCGGCGCCGGCCGCGCGGTTGCGGTGACCTACCTGGTGCCGCTGTTCGGCGTGGCCTGGGGCTGGATGCTGCTCGGCGAGCCGCTGACCGGCACCATGCTGATCGCCGCGCTGTTGATCCTCGGCAGCGTCGCGCTGAGCCAAAGGGCGGCGAAGTAAGCATCGCGCGATGCAGAACGGCCGGCGGATGGGGGCTGCCTCCGAGCCTCGTTTTCGCGAGACTTCATGCGCCTGTCGTAGAACACGGCGATCGGTCGCTACGGGCCTTTCGTCAGTCGCTAGACTCCAAGCCGTCATCCCCGCGAAGGCAGGGGTCGAGAAACTTCAGCGTTCCGTCGCGATAAAGCCCTGGATCCCCGCCTTCGCGGGGATGACGAGCAAGAGCGTCGCAGGGCGCTGCCATGGATGAATCGGTCGCATAAGCCGCCATCGCATCATCCGTTCGCATCACCCATCCATTGCAGCAAATCCTCGTCGCTTCCCCCATCGCAGTCTTCCATCACACCCGCCTCTCGGAGATTCGCTTGAATTCCATCCAGCATCGCGTCCAGTTCGATTTCGAAATCGAGTTCAGCAACGGCGGCGGCCTGCAGGGCCAGGGGTTTCGCCTCGACATCGAGGGCGACGACATCAGCGATGCCGAACTGGTCGACTACATCGTGCGCGACTTGCGCCTGCTGATGGTCGGGCCGGCGCGCATCCTCAACAAGCAAATCCTGATCGAAGCGCACAAGCGCAAGGCCGGCGGCCTGGAGCACGGCGCGACGCGTTATATCGACCTCAGCCACACCATCGAGGACGGCCTGGTCACCTATCCGGGCATGCCGGCCGCGTATATCTGCGATTACCTCAGCCGCGAATCCTCGCGCGAGATCTACGCCGAGGGTACGCAGTTCCATATCGGCCGCATCGACATGGTCGCCAACACCGGCACCTACATCGACTGCCCCTCGCATCGTTACGAGCACGGCGCCGACCTGTCGCAGATCCGCGCGGAAGACTGCGCCGATCTCGACGCGATCGTGGTGCGCATCGACCCGTCGGTAAAGGCGATCGATGTCGCCTACTTCCGCGACCTGGAACTGCGCGGCCGCGCGGTGTTGGTGCACACCGGTTGGGACCGGCACTTCGCCACGCCGGTCTATGCCGACGGCCATCCCTTCCTGACCGAAGACGCGGCGGTGTGGCTGCGCGATTGCGGGGTGAAGCTGGTCGGCATCGATTCGATGAACATCGACGACACCCGCGGCAAGACGCGTCCGGTGCATTCGACCCTGCTCGGCGCCGGCATCCTGATCGTCGAGCACCTGCGCAACCTCGCCGCGCTGCCCGACGAAGGCTTCAGCTTCAGCGCGGTGCCGCCGAAGGTGAAGGGCATGGGCACATTCCCGGTGCGGGCCTTGGCGAAGATCGTCGGCTGAGGGGCCCGGGCTTCGCTCTCCTTCTCCCGCATGCGGGAGAAGGTGCCTGCAGCGCGGATACGGGCACGCGCTCGCTACCGCTGCGATCCCAGATAGTCCTGCAAGGCCGCGATCGCCATGCGCACCTTGGCCGGTTGCGAATCGCGCTGTGCGGTCACCGCATAGACGCCGAGCGGCGCCATCGTCCATTCCGGCAATACATGCACGGCGCGGCCATCGGCCAACACCGGCGTCGCATCCGGCTCGGGCAGGCGGACGATGCCGAGCCCCTGCAGCATCATCTGCTTGAGGGTCTCGGCGTTGTTGCCGACGATGCGCCCGCCGATCCGCACCCGCCGCGAGGGTTCGCCGTCGCGATGCATCTCGACGTACTCGGGTTGGTTCATCACGCTGAGGATCAGCATCGAGTGACCGGCGAGTTCCTCCGGCGTGCGCGGCAGGCCGTGGGTCTGCGCATACGCCGGCGAGGCCAGCAGCAGATGCCGCCACTCGGCCATGCGCCGCGCGATCAGGTTGGAGTCGGCGAGCCGGCCGACCCGGATCGCCAGGTCGATGCGCTCGGCGATCAGGTCGATCTGGCGGTCGTCGGCGAAGATCCGCAGCGACAGTTCGGGATAGGCGCGCATCAACGGTGCGAGTGCGGGCGCCAGATGCGCGGCGAAGCCGATCGGCGCGGCGATGCGCAACTCGCCGCGCGGTTCGTCGCGCAGGTCGCCGAGGCGGCCGTCGGCGCTGCGCGCGGCGTGCAGCATCGCTGCGCAGTCTTCGTAATAAGCCTGGCCAATCTCGGTCGTGGTCAGCTTGCGGGTGGAGCGATGCAGCAGTACCACGCCGGTCTCGGCTTCGAGCTGGCGCAGCTGCTGGCTGACCGCCGAGGGGGTCATGTCGAGTTCGCGGGCGGCCGCGCTCATCGAGCCCAGTTCGACCACCCGGGCGAACAAGGCCATACGTTTGAGCCGATCTATCGTGAAGTCCAGCTTCATGGTGATAGCGTCCTGGGCCGGATTATCGCGGAGTCTGTAAGTCAGCAAACTATATCCCGTCCAATCCACTACGGGAGTCCCCGATGAATATCGTCCTGATCGGCGCCACCGGTTACGTCGGCCGCGCCCTGCTCCAAGAAGCCCTGCAGCGCGGCCACCGCGTCACCGCGGTCGCCCGCGACACCTCGTCGCTGCAGGCGCACGACGGCCTGACCGCGAAGCCGGCCAGCATCGACGGCGAGGCGACGGCGTCCGCGACCGTGGCCGAACTCAGCCGCGGCCACGACGCGGTGATCGCCTCGTACAACGCCGGCGGCTGGAAGAACCCGAACGTCGGCCGCGACACCGTCGCCGGCTATACCCGGATCGTCGAAGGCCTGAAGCAGGCCGGCGTGCCGCGTCTGCTCGTGGTCGGCGGCGCCGGCAGCCTGGAGATCGCGCCGGGCCAGCAGGTGCTCGACCAGCCCGGTTTCCCGGCCGAGTACCGCGACGGCGCCGAAGCCATGCGCACGGTGCTCAACACGCTGCGCGAGGAGAAGAGCCTGGACTGGAGCTTTCTGTCGCCGGCCGCGCACCTGGTGCCGGGCGAGCGCAGCGGCCGTTACCGCGTCGGCGGCGATCAGTTGCTGGTCGACGACAAGGGCGAGAGCAGCATCTCGGTGCAGGATTATGCGGTCGCGCTGATCGACGAACTGGAGCAGCCGGCGCATTCGCGCAAGCGCTTCACCGTCGCTTACTGATCGTTGCGTGCGATAGAACGAAGGGCGCGATAGCGAGGCTGTCGCGCCCTTCGTCGTGCACGGTCATTTCAACTGATCGCTACGGCGCGAGTGCCTGACCCTGCGGTCGCGGCTTACGCCGCTCCTACAAAGGGAGCGGCCAGTGGCGCCGTGCACGGGCTCTCAGCCGATCGCCGCGACCAGGGCTTCGCGTTGTTTCGCATCGAGCACAGGGCCGACGCCGGCCTTGAGGTTGTCGGTCTGGTTCTTGGGCTTGGACGTCGCCGGAATCACCACCGTCACCGCCGCTTCGCTGAGGACGAACTTGAGGAACAACTGCGCCCAGGAATCGGCGCCGACCTCGGACGCCCAGGGCGGCAGCGGTTTGCCCTTGACCTGCGAAAACAAACGGCCGTCCTCGAAGGCGCGGTTGATCATCACCGCGATACCCAACTCGCGCGCGAGCGGAAACACCGTGCGTTCGGCAGCGCGCGAGACCGGCGAATAATTGATCTGGACGAAGTCGGGCTTGAACGCGCGCATGTCTTGCGCGAGTTGCGCCTGCGCTTGTTCGCGGTAATGGGTCAGGCCGACCAGGCGCACCTTGCCTTGCTGCTTCAGTTCGCGCGCAAGCGCGAGCTGGGTGCGGGTGTCGCCCAGGTTGTGCACCTGCAGCAGGTCGATGCGATCGGTGCGCAGGCGCCGCAGCGAGGCTTCGAACTGCGCCAGGCCTTCGTCGCGGCCGCTGACGCCGGACAGCTTGGTGGCGAGGAACAGGCGCTCGCGCAGCTTGGCTTCGGCCACGAGATCGCCGAGCACGTCCTCGGCGCTGGAATAGGTCGGCGCGGTGTCGATGACGCGGGCGCCGGCATCGACGAAACGTTTCAGCACTTCGCGCAGGGGCGCACGCGATGCCGCGTCCGTGCCGACCTCGAAGCTGCCCGAGGTGCCCATGCCGATCACCGGGATGGATTCGCCGGTCGCGGGAATCGTGCGCTTGAGCAGGGTCCCGGAGAACGGCGTTTCGGCCGGTGCTGTTGCAGCCGCGGCGGGCGGCGATTCGTCGCTGCATGCGGCCAGCGGCGCGAGTGCGAGGCCGGTGGCGGCGAGGGAGACGGTGCCGAGGAAATCGCGACGACTGGCCATGGCGGAGGCTCGCTGTGGGATCGGTGCGGTGGTCGCCTGCGTGGCGGGCGACCGTGGAGCGATTGTGGCACCGAATCCTCGCCGGCGAGGCGTTGCGTGACGGGCAGGGAGTCAGCGGGGGTGGGTATCGGCGCGATCGGAACGAATGCGGTCGCGATTTGCGTCGCTCCTACCCTTAAAGCCGCGTTCCAGGGTAGGAGCGGCGCGAGCCGCGACCGCGATGTTTCGAAAGCCGGCGCTACGCCCCGTAAGCCGGCGTCGCCGCGACGCGACGCAACGACTGGCCTCAACGTGCTCCGAGCTTCTCCAGCAAACGCATCGCCGCGGCCGGGTTGCGTTCCTTCGCGGCGCTGATGAAATAGACGAAGACTTCGCGCGGCTTGCCGCCCTCGACGGGCGCGGCGACATGCGGCAGCTCGGGCCGATCTCGACCTTGCGCCCAGGCCTGCGCGCGTTGCTTCCAGTCATCCAGCTCGGCCTCGGGATAGCCTGCCGCCACTTCGCTGCGCGAACGCATCAGCCGGGCGTAGACGAAATCGCCGGTGACGTCGGCCAAGGAGGGGTATTCGTCTGAGTCGGTGAATACCGTGGCCATGCGGTGCTCGCGCGCCAGCCGCACATAGGCCTCGTCGAGGAAGCTCGGATGGCGGACTTCCAGTACGTGCTTGAGTGCGCGGCCGTCGAGCGTGCGCGGCAGGTTGTCCAGAAACGCCGCGATGTCGTCGCGGTCGAACACGCGGTTCGGCGTAAGCTGCCATAGGATCGGCCCGAGCCGCTGGCCGAATTCGCCCAAGCCGCCGTCGATGAAGGCCTTCGCGCCGTTGCCGGCCTTGGCCAGGGCGCCGCCCTGGGTGATGCGGCCCGGCGCCTTCAGCGAGAACACGAAATGTTCCGGCGTCTCCGCCGCCCACTTCGCATAGGTCGCCGGCTTCTGCGCGCTGTAGTAGGTGCCGTTGATCTCGATGCTGCTGAGCTGGCGGCTGGCGAACTCGAGCTCGCGCCGCTGCACCAGCTTGTCCGGATAGAAGTTGTTGCGCCAGGGCACGAAGGTCCAGCCGCCGATGCCGGCGCGGATACCCTCGACCGGGCCGGGGCCGGCGCCGAAATCGCCGGCCGCGGTCGAAGCCGGGGCGGCGGGAGCGGCGAACAGATCGCCGGGTGCGGAGTCGCTGCTGCGTTTGCGATTCATAGGTTCCACGGGTTGTAGGTGCCGAACCACCACAGTCGGCCTTCGAGGTCGCGGCAGGTGTAGGCGCGTCCACCGTAGTCCTGGTCGGCGATCTCGACCACGATCTCGGCGCCGGCCGCGCGCGCCTGCGCATAGTGCTCGTCGGCGTCGCTGACGACCACCGAGCAGGCCTGAGTCTCGCGCCCGCCGATCTCATCGGGTTGGACGATGCGCCGGCCCCATTCGCTGCTGTCGTCGACCGAGCCGAGCATGATCATGCCCGGCCCGTAGGTCAGCTGGGCATGGTGCACGGTATCGCCGTCGGCGTAGACGGCGTGTTTCTCGAAACCGAACGCGCGGCACAGCCATTCGATCGCGGCGGGCGCGTTGCGGTAACGCAGGGACGGGATGATGGTGCTGCCGACGATCGAGTCCATGAGGCGCTCCGTTGGCGTGTTGGCGGCGCGGGGTGTCGGATTTAGGGCGACGAGCATAGCGCGGCGGCGTTATCCTCGTGTCTTCACGGACGCCGCACCGCGGCGGGAGCATGCGATGACCAAGTATTCCGGCGGCTGCCACTGCGGCAAGGTCGCTTACGAAGTGGAAGGCGAGATCGACCAGGCCATCGATTGCAATTGTTCGATGTGCCAGCGGCGCGGCGGGCTGTTGTGGTTCGTGCCGCGGGCCTCGTTCGTGTTGAAGACCGATCCGGCCGATCTGGGCCTGTATCACTTCAACAAGAACAGCATCGATCATCATTTCTGCAAGCACTGCGGCATTTCCTCCTTCAGCCAGGGCAGCATGCCCGACGGTACGCTGATGACGGCGATCAACGTGCGTTGCCTGGAAGGGGTCGATCTGGCCTCGGTCAAAGTCGTGCCGGTGGACGGGCGCAGTTTTTGAGTCGAGGCCGGCGTTGCGTGAGCGACGCCGTAGCGGATGGTTCGTGGTCG